>NZ_QTNE01000017.1:0-119807 GCF_003603495.1 Bacteroides sp. AM41-16
TATAACTGAATCCCGTTTCTATTTACACAAAATTATGGATACTGCCATAATAAATAATGTAGGAGGCTAATATTGGTCTCCTACGCTCCTACAGTCCTACATATTATCTTCCATATGCTCCTTCAACCTATATAACCGGTCAATAGCCGGGTTATAGAATGCATCCGGATAATGCTGCTTAATATCGCAGATATTCGCATTAACATACATGGAGGTATCAAAAATATGTTCTGCCTCACTTAATGTCACCTCTTTGGGTAATAGTGCGTTCTCAGCCCATTTCATTAAGGCATTCACGCTTTCTTCGTCATAATTGTATGCCATATTTTTTTGTTGCAAAGATAAATCATAGCAGAGAGAAGCCAAAGAAAAAAGGTCGCTTATTGGACTGCTTTACCTATCAAAACCTTACGATGTAAGAATGATGGATGCCTATTACCTAATCCCACCAAGAAAACAACTTGTAAGTTCTGATTTTATTATATAGATACCACGCCTTATATCTTCTCAATTCCTCTTTATGAATAATTTCAATATCATAATCATCTGTCGGGAAATTAAATAGGCAGAACCTTGATGCATTTTTAGTGTTAATGTATAGATTCCTACAAGCTATTATATGCGGACTTTCTACCATTTCATACATACCGTCATCTCTACGCATAGTCTTCATTCCTGAAAATTCCAACTGCAAATTATCTTTTTCGAGCACAATATCCAATAGGCCAATGCAAAGTTGCAAGTCTCTTGCCACTATAGGCATTTTATCCGAACGCGTACACTTTTTAAAGTATTCATACATTTCTATTATTTTCTTGCGCTCTATTTCCAATAAAAACGTATAATCCCAATCAAAATCCTTTTCTAAAAGCCTGCACCACGAATTAATCTTTGCACGTTTATAGTTGGACTCAGACCTATTTCTTCTCTGTTTCATATCTAATACTATTATTATTTGTTCTTACTTTCAGATAATCATATCTGAGCTTATATCAACTTAGATATAAAAGAAAGTAGGCACTGGAATACTTTTAACTAATCATTTCTTGTATAAAAAGCCCCGACGGAAGCCGGGGCCACTTATCAAATGAATGATAAGTAAAACTACTACAGCAACAAAGGTATGTTTTTTCTACCACATAAACAAATTATAACTCACCCCACCACCGACATAAAAACCACCCGGATAGCCATATCCTACCTGCAACCCTAATCCCCAACGCTTCTTCTTCGACTTGATGGGAACCGGATGATAGACGTCATTCGTCACTGTCTGATACACAGTTCTTGGGAATATCTGTAAACTATCCAGCCGAGGGTCTACATATCCGCTCACCACAGCCCGATACGAGCTGTCTGAATACACTACTTGTCGGCGATGAAGCAGCGTATCACCTATCCGTGTCGTATCATCCGGCACGAAACGCCAGAATACTGCCATCGGTGCAGAGATAAGCATCGTATCTACCTTGACAACCGTCTTTATCTTCGTCTCTACACGAACTTCAGCCGGAGGCTGCTCATGCGGACGGAACCAAACCACTATACAAGCAATTGCCAGCAGTACAATTAATATCCACGGTAACTTTTTCATTCCTCGAATCTCAAATCATTAATCCGATTCATCCAACCTCTCTTAAATTTATTGTTCGCCGGACGTTTTTTGCATATATCCTCGATGAAATCGAACCGTGCAATCTTGATCTGGTCGAACAACTCACGCGGGTTCCTGGCATTCACCGCAGCAAGTGTCTTAGGACCTACTATTCCATCCACAGTAACACCAAGCAAACGTTGAGGAATCTTTATTCCGTGTGCACCGGATGCCCACACCCAATCGACAAGGATATTAGCAACTGATTGCGATTTAATATCGTCAGCTTTCCATCTGTCCCAATAATGCGGCTTGAGCACCCGTTTAACGACATCCTCACGGGTAAGCAGATGCAGGTCATCTACGTCTATATCACCGTCGCCGTCCTTGTCATAGCCGCATGACTTCCACGTACCGATAGTCACACCCATATTTGTAGCACCTCCAAGGTCTGCCGGGTCATTCACGAAACCGCCTTCCCATTTTAGGATAAACGGTGCAAGTTGATTCACATTCGCCATTTCAATTTTCCTCCTTATTCAATTAATACCCATTTTGCGGTTCTCTATCACCGCACTTCTTTCTCTCACACCGTTTCAGTGCTAGTTCCAGTTTCAAGTCAGAATTAGTTTCCTTCAGTGTAAACAGCTCATCCTGTGCCTTACGGAGCCGGTCAGTCTGCTCCACAAACCGCTGTTCCTTCTCCGAAAGCTGCTTCTGCAGGAACTCGTTGTACTCCCGTAATGCCTTGAACTCCTCTACATCAGCATGTGCGTCCTCAATACGCGCATTGGTTTTGCGCGACATCCACCACTTAATAAGCTGCTTGATGCCCTCGATGCCACCGAGTGCGGTCACCAGCATAACCCAATCATTCATACCCATTTTATTGCTTTATTTATAACCATCAAATTGTCAGACAACCACAAAAGTAAGTAAGCTTATGTCAAACATGCTGCCAATTCGAGATTTTCCACTGACACAGAATGTCAATGCAAAGATAGATATGGATGTAGCCTTCAAAAAGGACATTATTTTTTTGACATTCTCCGCAAATGGTCATCCAATGTTTTAGGGTTACATTTAAGCTTACGACATATGGCTGCCTTTGAATAACCATATTCGAGCATAGTTCTAATGAGAGGTTCTTTTCCTGTAAGCTTGTAATGCGTGTTTTTATCCCCCTTTTTCCGACCAAGTCGTATTCCTGCAGCTTTTCTGTAAGCAAGGGCCTCCTTGGTTCGCTGACTGATCAAATCACGTTCAATTTCAGCGGATAAACCGAAAGCGAATGCCAATACCTTACTGTTGATGTTATTACCTAATTCGTAACGCTCCTTGACAGTAAGAACGCAAGTCTCCTTAATCATACAGAGGTGAAGCATTGACATAATACCCATCAGGTTTCTTCCTAATCGGCTGATTTCTGTTATGATTAGAGTGTCGCCTTTCTTCATCCTCTTGAGAAGCGGACCTAATTTCCTATCGTTAGCAATTTTTGTGCCGGAAACCTTCTCGGACACCCATTTATCTATTACAAGTCCTTTTTCCGTTGCAAATTTCTGGACTTCGAACCTTTGGTTCTCGACTGTTTGTTTGTCAGTGCTAACCCTAATGTATGCGTAAACCATTTTTAGCCGTGAAGGTAGTCTTATTCAACAGCCTAACCAAAAAGGGTATTCTAATGACCCTCAAAAGTACAAGGGATATGATAGAGAAGGTTCTGATAACAGACACAAACGTGATAAATGCTATCACAAGGCAGCTCAATATAAAGAATATCAGGAATGAGATGTTCCCTACCTGGAGACTGACATTGCAACCGGGGGAGGAATACGATTTGAAGACATCCTATTATGGAATGTACATGGTTCGATGGGCTGATGCTGGGGCGACAGCCCTGATAATGATCGGCGCCGGAGTATCGGCCAATATATTGTTGAATAATGGTGCGAGTATTTCCACGGACTTCACAGAGGTCGGCAAGATTATTTTGAATAAGAAGGCTGTCAATGGCACTGTATTTGTTAAGAACAACGGAAATAAAGAAACGGGAATAAATGTCATGCAGATAACTAATTATTAGCAGGGGTTATTCCCCTGCCTTCCTTACTCGTTCTCGATATAAATTGCTCAGTAACTTTTACTTTTATTGTGCTCATTGTTGTTTATTACTTATTTCCGTCATATCCTTTGACCCTCAAAAGTACAAGGGATATATGATAGAGAAGGTAAACATAAGCCAAGTAATGAACCAGTATCAGATAGTAACTGATGCAGACCATGTGTATGTGGAAAAAGGGAATAGCCAAGGGAAGATTAAGAAAAACGATTTTTTCAACTTACTTCCATTTAAGAATTATGGTATTGTAGAAGGTTCCTTGGATGAAATAGGTTCCGGATTTGGCTACAATTCAAATGGAGATGGTTCTGGTATTTCTGGTATGTTTCTTTGCGTTAACTATAGTCAGTGTAGGTTTCAACTAAAATCCGATTTATTGGGAAATACTTTAAAAGTCAGGAGCAGCAATTTTTACGGGGAATGGACGAACTGGAAGTCCATATCATTTACTTGATTGACAGTAGAGCTCATAACAATCTTTTTCCCGTCATATCCTTTGACCCTCAAAAGTACAAGGGATATGATAGAAAAGGTTAATATAACAGATGCCAATGTGGTTGAGTTAATCAGAGAAAAACTGCCTGCTGCAACAGAAGCAAACAAGGGGCTTATGCAAGCTAATGGATTTGAACAAGGTAAGAATATATTAAATAAAGAATACGATAGTAAAATCAGTGCCGGTGTATATTCATCTACTGATAATCTAAATAATATGGGCACTGGAATTTTATTAGCGCTAAGAGGGTTTCAATACACAGCCCATTTATATATTACCAACTCTGCAAGAATATATATTAAAACCATTCGTAGCAATGGAGAGGTTTTGAAAGATTGGACGTTAATAAATAATACCAAAATATAAGAGACTTTTGGAGTATCCGTTTTCCTATCCTATCCTTTGACCCTCAAAAGTACAAGGGATATGATAGAGAAGGTAAACATAAGTCAAGTAATGAACCAGTGCCAGATAGTAACAGATGCAGACTATGTGTACGTGGAAAAAGAAAATAGCCAGGGAAAGATTGATAAGGATACAATATCATCTTTGTTGCCAATTAAGAATATCGGTATTACCGATGTAACAGATTTAAATGAAGCTTATAAAATTTGTAATGCAGGACTAAGCATTTTACATATTGCTCTTACCATGAATTCACCTGTTGATTATGGAATTTGTATTCATGTACAACGCACATATCGTGGTAATGTTACTGGTAGCCAATTTATCTTTCAGATAGTAAGCGGTGGTGAAAGGACATACATTAGAGAAGGAAGTGGAACAACATCTTTTATTAATTATACTGATTGGAGGGAAATATAATTTACCTATAATAGAGCAATTTATTCATTCTACTTTTTCATTCGTATCTTCTGACCCTCAAAAGTACAAGGGATATGATAGAGAAAGTAAACATAAGTCAAGCAATGAACCAGTGTCAGATAGTGACTGATACAAACTATGTGTATGTGGAACTGGCAGATGGTAGTCAGGGGAAAATAAAGAAAAGTGATTTGGCAAATGTGATGAATACATTAATAGGAGGCTTATTTCCAAAGTTATTTTCCACTCCTTCAGCTGGAAATGTAAAAGGCTTTATAATTAGAACAGCAATAAGTACGGCACAATATCGTGCCATAAGGTTGCAATGCTCTATAGGTTTTAACCAAAACAATATGAGTAATGAGAATTTCTCTGTTAATATAAAGTATTGGGAGAACAAATTCGCAGACAGTCGTCTATCCAAAGAAAATTACAGTTCAACAATATGTAACTATATCGTATGCTACGTTGATAATGACAATACTTTCAGTTTTTATTTAAACAGTAAATACCCAAACCATTCTGGCGGCTATCTTATGTTGTATGCCATATCAAATGTTAATGGAAACAAGAACCAAATTCTCTCCATGGAAGCGGTAACATCGGAATATGTTATTGGCTCTCATTCCAAGGAAAATAAAATTACCATTTCATAAGTCTTTCCAATTTTCTGCCTATAATTAAAATCCGTCCTATCCTCACGGACAAGACGGAAAGTCTGTATTAACTAATTGATTAAGTGTAAGTTCTATAAATTCCAACTCTTCGGACTTTACTTTATAGAACAAGAACTACTTACTATGCCTAAAAGACATGTGGTAAAATTAATAATAATCAATCAGAATGCCAAACAAAACCCGCTCAAACCATCTCGGCTTGAACGGGCTTAATTTGCGCACATTGGACATCCATTATAAAAGGTATGAAGTGTAATTTAACAAGCAAACAAACATTCTGTCCAATGCGCAAAAGAAAGAGATAGGGTGGCAACCCGAATTCAACTTTATGGCGTTCCCAATGCCTTCTAAGTACATGCTCTATCTTCACAAATAAGGCATGATTATCGGGTTGTCAATGCACCAAAGGTATGATTTTTATTTCAAAGGAACAAATCCTATATTACAAGACATGCTGAAAAAAGGGAAGTCAATGGTTTGTTTGAATTCTCTTGTAACCCGTTCCGGCCATCTCGGTCAGAACGGGCAGAATACTTCTTGTCAATGCAGTCCATTCATGGGGTAGACTGCATAAAACCTAAACACTTAACTGGAATAATTGGCGGCATTACCCACCAAAAGCATCCGATCTTCACAGACTGAGAATACTTTCATTATTCCAAAGAATAAAATAGTATTAGTTAAGTAGTATATCGGCTAACTATACAAAGTTACAGTATTTAGTCGGAAACAGCAACCATCTAAGTAAAAACATCCCGATACTTCACAGACCGGGATGCAATGCCAAACAAAGAGAGTTTCCGAATGAAAATCAATATGAACAAAATGTCTTTAAACCTTAATGCAACTAATACCTATTGTCTAACCATAACAACTACAAGTTACTGATAACTTTTAAGACATAAACCATAGTACAAAATTGATGCCAGAATGATTGCGCAACAATATTGCATTCATTTTCATTAATATAAGGCAAAATCCTCTTTTGATAATACTGTGGAATATTGTGGAGTACTCCACGGTATTGTGGAATAATTCCACAGTTTTAAGCAAGAGTTGGTGTCTTTCACCCTGACCGTCCTGCAAAGCCCATTACGTTGATATGTCTGTTAACGATATATATTTCCATGAAGACCACTCATCTTTCCCGTTGGCAGTGACACACTTTCTTACAAGGATAAAGTTTTTCCTTGCAGGAAAATCAATATGTATTGTATATTCATCTATGTACAAGACCAAGAGCACACCATGCGCGCCATAGGAAGTCCCCGTACCGATTATGGGGTCCCCATGCTTATACACACCAGGTTTCTTGAGGTTATCTATAACTTCTTGACTGTTATATATAAAGGAGCCTCTTGCACATAATATGTCACTCAAAAAAGAATCCAACGGTTCTAAAATGCCCTCTCCCTGGGTGTTCAGCCCGCGTATCTGAGCAATTATTCCGTTAGGCAAACCTTTCTCCACTTCTGACAACTTAATCTTTTCCATCATACCTTTGTACTTTTGAGGGTCGTCATTTTCGGATAAAAACGACAACCGGTTTAACATTTTGTTTTTATTCTCGTTTTGTAAATTTAAAATCAAATGAATGTGATGGTGCTGTAGCCTTACCACAATAGCCATTTCACCACCTCGCTTTTATAAAAAACTTTCATACACTCTTTTATTTTTTAAATACACACCAATAGGTAATATCCCCATCGGCATATCTAAACCCGATTAATTCATGATATCCGTAAGCATCTACTATATCATAACTTGACGCAGAATCAAGTATAGAGCCATTGGGCGCAATCCTCACATTGGCAGATGCAGTGGTTAAAGTTACGGAAAGGGGAACCCTTGTCGCAATAGGAAACAACATCTTCATTTCCTGGCAAGTGCCAGCTTCCAGTTCCGGTAAAGGCCCCAAATTCTTCGGATAAAGTATTATAGAGCCATTAGGTAATTCATTGTCTGAATTTGTACAAACCTTCAGATTCATTGTCTCGGCTGTAATGTCACCCTGCAAGTCAACACTCCGCCCATAAAGGCTCCCTCTCAGGAAGTCAATCAGCAGGTTCGGACGGAACCCGTTCGCCGGATTCATCGGATCACTGTAATTGAAGTCCTTGTACCCACCCTCCGTCTCCACGGCCGAACCGTCCGCTCTCACCCCGTACTGGGAGAACATGTACTGCCCGTAGAATACGGCGCTCGCCAGTTTTGCGAAGTTCGCCATCAGAATCTCGACGAACGAATACCTGACCTTGTCCATCAGCACCCAGGTGGCCTTGCTGCCGTTGGCCGCATAGTCCTTTTTCGGATTAATATTCTTAAAAGTGCCCTCCTTGTTCAATACGTAATACTGCCCCTCACACAGCACCATGGGTGCGGACAGTGGGGTACGGGTATAGGATACGGATGCCGCGTACTCCCCGGTCGGATAGACCAGTGGGCCGACCGGTCCCTGCTGGAGATACTTCACTTCTCCCGTCTTGCTTGCCAACGCTTTCTTTGCCATATCATGCTGCCGTTGAGATTGTCCATGAAACATTGCCGCCTGCCTGCTGGCACATAGCTTCAGTGCAGGTACCGCTTGCCGCAGCCACATTCGCCGTAGCCGGATTGAGAATGACCCCTGCCGAATCCATAAAGACAAAATAGAACAGCATATTCTTTGCCTTCGTGGTCTGTCCCCTCTTGACAAGGATAGGCGTATAAGTCACCGAACCTCCGGAACCGGAAACAATCGTCTCATCCTCGGGATTGGGATTAGTTATGATGTCGTAGGGGTCTGACAAGTCCATCACCGTCTGCGTGTCAAGGCCTATCAGATTGCCGCCCTGCGACACCTCCACCTTGAAGATACCCGTAGTGTCAACCAGGCTGTCCGTGACGGTCAGACTCTTGCCAGTCTGGTCGACGAGTGTCTGCCAGGCACCGTTAACCATCCTGGACCACTTGTAGGTCAGTCCGGAGGTGATCTCTGACGCTCCACGCCGCGCCATCGCCGTGAGAACGACACTGCCTCCCTTCTCACGGATGGCAAAGTATTTGTCATCTCCGGAAACGATGGTCACCACGTTCTGGTTACCCACACCCTTAGTGATAGGGATGCTGTAGACGAACTGCACCTCATCCGACACGTTGCCCACGGTCACCGTAGCCACCGCCTTGACGCTACAGCTCGCACCGGACGACGCCTTCACCAGGTTCTTCACGATCTGAAGCCCGTAATAGTTCGTAGTGCCTGCCTTGTAGGGAATGAACTTGAAATGACCCGTCTCGCCGCCAAACGTGTTCGTGGAGACGTTGCCCGAGAACTTGACCTCGACGTCATTGAAATACCACCTGATGGAAGAGGGCACCACAATCCCCTCAGCCACCCGTGAGGAGGTGAGAAGGAAGGAGAGCGTCGGCTTCATCGCGGTGAAGTCGGGGGCTATGTTGGTCGGAGCACCCGATTCACCATCATACTCTTGATAGAGGTCGCCTTTGTCGCACATAATCGCTGGCATGTAAACGCCAGACTTTTGCGAAAAGATTACCTGCCCGACCTTACTCGCTACGCTCATCGGTCACCTCCTCCCCGCCTTTATCCATGAAACCCTCCGGAGTGGCGACCTCCACCGGATCTTCCACGCCGTCTATCTCACCCTTGGCCTGCTGCGGGGAAAGGCACACGCCCCCGACTACTGCCGCCCGGTCGAATACCGTATCGCCGGGAAAGCCTGCCACATCGGCCTGCCATAACAGCACATTGCCGTCGGCAGTGCTGTTGCGGATTCCTGCCACTCCCAGCTTGTCCGCAACCTCTCTCGTCACTTTGATATAAAATGCCATACTGCTATCGATTAATGGTTAAACATCCCTTTTCCTTGCCACTATAAACTTACCGCTGTCATCCGTCACGTACTTGCCGTCAGATGCCACCACCGCCGCATACGGGCCCTTGTCAATCACCTTCAGCTGTAGCATCATGCCGTCGGTGCATGGGATGGAGGGCGAGTACCCGGCAGCGGCCAGCACGTATGAGGAGGCGCCGGCCGCCTTCGTGTACCATTCGCACTCAAGGATGGCCTGGGGATTGGGGACAATCCCTGCCGTATCACGGATGACCGGTTTCGGGTATATCATCTTGGTTCCGTCGGCCACCTGCTGCGGAAATCCCTCCCAGTCAATCTCGATGGCGGGAATACGCCTGCGAATGGTGGTGGAGACATAGTCTATGTCACTGTCCGGCTTGGATGAAGGAGCACCGTCCTTCGAGTACGATGCTTTCACAACGTAGGTCTGTTCGTGGCCGATATAGTCCCGGTCTATGGTAAGCACGTTCTTGGCAAGTGATACGAACTCCCAGTCATTGTCGCCGTTACCGTCGGTAATCTGCTCCAGTGCGCCCGTATTCAGCTTCCGATAGAAGAAGAACTTGCACTTGTTGGTTGCTGTGACATCTACATCACCGACAAGCAGTCTGGCGGTGATGGCCTGCCTAGCAATGTCCCGACACGGGTTCCAGTCAAGTGCCGACGGAGAGTCGACCATCAGCTTAGGCTGCGCCTCGCTGCCGTCAACGGCACGGACAAGACAGCTGAAACGGTAGACGTGCGTCTGTCCGGTACGCTTCGCATCGACATACTCGGCGTAGAACTCCAGTGTTACCGGACTGCCGGGAACGGTATTCTTTTTCACCTGAATAGTCCCTTTTGTTGCTCCGGTCTCGGTAATGACATAGCTCTTGTTGGCAGATGTAATCAATGTCCGCACACCGTTCAAGCGCTCGTACCACTTCATGTTGACCAATGACGCGTTGACCGCACCCACCTTGACCACCGCATCCGGGTCGGTAGCATTGCACCGGGGGAACAGCGTCAGGGGGGTAAGCATGTAGTCCGGAGTGTACTCGGCCTTGTCAGCCTGGTACACCTGCACGTCCGGTACGCTGCCGACAACCTCTATCCCGCCGCTGGTCTGGAGAGGGCGGTAGTTGACCTCTATCTTCTTCTGTATAGTCTGCATAATCAAGTATATGAAATGATTGTGACATCCTTATGACCTGTCTTCTTTTCAACCGCCTTTTCAAGACAATCATCCCTACAATCACCATGAACTATTGTGATACGGATTACGGGGAACAATCCAAACACTTTATACCTGTATTCCACTACATGGCTTTTACCAAACTCCACTTTTGACACTCTGCTGACTTGCATAATTCATTTTTTAAAAGGTTATATAATTCATTGTCTCATAATTGTTCTGCCCGTCACGCAGCAATACCCGTGCGACAAACTTGCACCCGGTCATGTTCATATAGTTGGGACCGAGGTCGTTGACCGTCAGCGGCAGCGACTTGCCGGTTTCCGCGTGTGCGACCGCCCAGGCGTTGTCCTCGGTGACGTTGCCCGTGTCGCGCGTCCACTCCACATCAGCGTCAAGTATATGAGCCGTCACGTCACGGTTGTACAGCTCACCGGTAATGGTGAGGGTGGTAGCAAAACGCTCCGCATCGAAGTACCAGCCGTTGCTGCTCTCAATGTCGATGCTGAAATCCGGATTGCCCTCGACCATTGCCCAGCCCGCTGCTCCGTACTTCGGTTCGTCGGTAGTGCCGGAAACAAGACACATCCACTTGCATCCGTAGTGCCACACGGTATCGTACATCATCACACGTACAGTCTCGGTCTGTGCCTCGCGGTCGGCTTGGTAGGGTTCTGCTCCCGTGGCGGTCTCCATGCTCCACTCGCCGCGGTCGTTGGCGATGCGGGGCAATACGCCTTGGAAGTCGATGCGGTGGATGTCCTGCGCTACCAATCCCCGAACGTAGATATAAGAGTGCAGGTAGTTGATGGGCAGGTTGTCGAACAGAGACAGATGCTTCAGCCTGCCGACGATCACCGAATAGTTGCTTTCCTCAAGGACGGGTTTTGTGACCCCGTTAAGCATGCAGATACAATGCTCACGGGATGACAGATACCAATAACCCTGCCGTTCAGTATCAACCGGGTTGCCACGGTGTGATAATATCATCAACGGCTCAGGAGGATAATTCTTGCCACCCGGCACCTCGCTATCAGGGTACATCACAGCGTTGATCGTATTGGCTGAGATGTCAACATGCAAGACACGTAGCCAGGAGGTATAATACTTGCCGCCACCTGATGCAAGGTCATTGACAACACCATATACAACATCGTTTTCTGCCAGTGCAGTAAAGTCGTTATCCCACCGCTTCTTCATCTTCAGGCTGTATGTGCCGTCTTCAAGCTGCGATACACTTTCGATGGTACCGGACTCGGAGAATGAATAGTCGCTTTCCATGGCGGAGAGACGGTTGAAGATAAGCTCAAGGACGGTAAGGCTGTCGCGGACCTCGAGGCGGGACAGCTGCATACGGCCGTCAGGGAATATTCCGGCACCCTTGCCTGCGACCATAGAGTCGATAAACTCGCCGAACTTCAACAGAAAATTTGTGCCGTCAGACTGGTCTTTGCGAAGGAACATATCCTCCATTCCTTCAACGTAACCGGCTTTGTCCGCGTAACCGGCCTTTATCTTCTGACCATTTACCAATAGATAGTTCTCAATATATGAAAGCAACTCAAGCAAATCATAGTTACGGTGTTTGTGACCGACTCCACCACCAGAGCCATAAACGCGGGACATAAAATCTGCCAAAAAATAAGCAATGGCATCCACAGATGTTGTTGACCATTTTTCTGAATACGGATTTTGAACAGGAAACAGTGCCCCCCCGGATAACGATAGATGGGGAAATTCAGCAAGCCGAGGGGGCACTGTAAAAGAACCGACTTCAGGTACGGTAATGTTGAGAACGTCTGTAGGGACATCGGTTCGGGAAAGATTTAGTAATGGACGAGCGTCGGCATACTTGAATGTGAACGTATAATTGCTTGGAAGTTCGCGGTCTGTATAGCTGACATTGCTGTCTGTTACGACTATCCGGCGCAAATAATTACCGGCGTACAGATACTTGCCATTTGACGGGAAGAAATCAAGCAGCCATTTGCGCTCATCTCCATTCAGGTAACCAGTGTTTTTTTGAAACTTCCTCTCTGTGTCTACACGGTATTCTGAAAAAAATTCGTCAATTTCAGCAATATTATGCGTGTGTTCGCCATTGAATACAGTGTTACCATATGCCCGGAATGTATCGACACCTCCCAAAGAGTTTTCAAATAATATCCACTGTTCCTGCTCGGAGCGCATATCCTCAGCATAGTAACGCTGTATATATGTAAGACGCTGGCCGGAGGTGTTCTCGACCCATACATCATAATATGCAGGTAATTTATGTTCCAGCCATCCCGCAACGACAGAGTATTGTAGAGGCATGGTATAAGCTATACCTGGCATCAATTCTGTAACAGTATAATCAGTCTGAGATTTAACAGTTCCAGACTCATCAGTAAAGTATGCGCGGAGTTTGACTGTACCGGCAACCACAGCATAGTAGGTCAGGAATTCCGGAGAATAATAAGTGACCGGCTTTACATTCGGCTGCCAGGTGAGGAAATTCTGTGTCAGGAAATTGGTGGGAGAGTCAGTCAAGCGGTCCACTCCAGAGCGGATAACGCGAAAGGTGATTTCAGTGGAGTCGATGACTGCTGTGAAATCGGCAACCAGGTTGGTTTGCTGATATACCTCTCCGATGTCTTTCAAGCTGTATGACAAAAACGAGTGTACAATTTCATGTATATCTATCTCCATCACTCCGTTTTCGTCAGGAGCATATACCTGAGACACCAGTTCTTTGTCGCCGGCCTTCAGAGTGAATGTCGTCTGCCGGGAAGAGCCGATGATGAAATTCTTCAGGTTCATCGAGAGCGACAGCATGTCGGGCTGTTGGATGATATTCATTTTACATTCTGTTTTTGGTGCGAATTTATGTGGATTGATTGCATGCAGAAAGGACAACGCATCATCAACCGCCTTAATCTGTAATCAATTGGGGAGTCATGTAAACGGACACTCTTCTATAACAGATTTCACCTTCTCCCCGGCGTGGATAATACATATAGCTGTAGTAGTCCGTCCGCTTGTGGTACTGTCCGCCTGCGGCATACTGTTTCTCGGTGGGCGGTGCAAGATAAACGATGGTCATGTCCACCAACGCGCCCGCCTCGAAGCCTGCTGCTGTCCATTCGTCTTCCGTCATTTCGGATAGCGTACAGTTTACCTTCCACTTGTAGGCAGGCATCTTCATCCGTTCGCTCTCGTCCATGGCCATGGTTACGGGCTCCTGGAGCTGCGTAGTGAGCAACGTTGTATCCATTGGCATATTGTTGCCTCCGAGAGTGTACTTCAGCACGTCGATGAGGTATTCCGAACCGCCCAGTGCCACTTTCCGGTAGACGGGGAGGGCTTGCTTCATTGTGTTCGTCATCAGTAGCGGAACTGTTACCTTGTGCAGGGCATTGCGCAGCAAGGTGTCGAAGTCTCGCCAGAATTTTTCATAGATACCGATAGGGCCGTTGTACAGAAGGGAGTAGCCACGCGCGGCATCGTGGTTTGCCCCGACGGGCAGTCCGGTACTGTTACTCAAGGCGAAAGCCAGCATGGGATTCTGGTCATGGGAGGTTTCGGTCAGGTAGGGATCGCTTGTCGTTTCCTCACTTTCCTCACTTTTCGTACTTTCGTCTGCTACCCGGATAGTACTGTTGAGCATCCTTCCTTCTCCGATATAGGGGGCAGTTACGGAATTCCCGTATTCTCTTCCGTTGATAGTGCCCTGCACGAAAAACATTAGGCTGTCGAAACAGAACTGACTGTCGGGCACCTCCACTTCATAGTCATCCAGTCCTTCTTCTCCGGCATAGAACGGCAGGTTTCCGTCGGACACTACCCTGATGACGCCCTCCCTGCCATAGCCCATCCTTACGTATCTGCCGGATGCCATGTCATAGTAGGCCGTGGGGTATTTGCGCTCCAGCTCGGTGGTGCTGTCAAGAGTGCTTCCATTGCTGAGGGAGCTCTTTGACGATAGCTTCAGCTGACGGGCTGTCTCGTAATTGATTTCCGGTTGTCCGGCCAGACAAGCCGTCAAGTCTGTCGGGTTGCGTGCGGCTATCATGTCTTTGAAAAACTCTATGCGGACGGTCTTGGCCACTTCGTCTGGAACAAACTCGCAACAGAACTTCTTGCGGAAGACTTCGAGCAGGGTGGAGCATAGGCAGTCGGGCACCAGGTGGGCCAGCAGGATGGTGCCGTTCACCAGCGCATCGGCAGTATTGTTGATGAACACCATGCTTTTGAAAGGCTCGGTCTCGGTGAAAAAATTCGGTTGCAAGGTATAGCCGAAATAGGAGAAGATACGTTCCAGTAGGTAGGTGGCACGGATGAAGGGCGTAATGTAGTAACCGGGATCAAGTGTGATTATACGGCTGTCCACCTTCTCTGTACGGGCATATGAGTTGTATAAGCCTTGTTTCCTTGTGACTCTGGGACGGACCTGCATCGGCCTTCCATTCTCGTCCATTACGCAGGTGACGTTCACTCCGCGTTTTTCCCCGTCCAGCTCGATGATGACGGGGAAGAGGGTGAAATGCGGATTGGTGTTGTCGAGCAACGAACGGCACCAGTTGATACCCTGCTCTACGGTTTCTACTCCGGGTACGGTCTCGCTGCCGAAAACGGCCGGTACGGCAACTTTCTCGATGCGCGAAAGGAAACTGCCCTCGTTCATGTAGAATGTCGTCGTTATCTTCTCTTTCCGCTTGGCACCGAGTATGGCTTGCCGGGCGGTCACACAGTAGTCACCGTCTCGGATGCTGCATGTGATGTCTGTCTGCGGCTTTTTACGGTTGGCCACCATATCGGGGTAACCGGTCAGTTCCCGGTTCAGGTCTGTATCCGGGAGAACTACCGGAAGTGACTGCTCACCATAATCATTGAAGAACAGATTCGGACGTTCGATTTCAATTTGCGTGTCAGGTGCCAGTTGATAGGCTTTTCCTGAAGAATGTACTATTTTCATGATGAAATGTTATTTGCTTCCTATTTTACGCGAACGGTTCCGCAATTCCTGCTTGCGTTCAAGTTCAGATAGAGTGACGGATGCTGGGATGCCTTCTTCATCAATACGGATGATTGCATTGGCCAGGCGTTCCATCAGTCTTGGAGGCAGAGAGGTTCCTGATGGCGCAGGCGGTACCGGCACTGCAGATTTCTGGGCATCAATGGAGCCACCGGATGAATAACCGGCCATTCGAGCACGGATTGCCTGGTTAAGGTCAAGTGTCCTTATGGTACCGGCCTGCTGGGACTTGTCCAGTATGTCAAGTATCGGTGCGACGGTAGGGTTGCTTACAGCTGCATTGCTGGCCACCCATTCTTTGGATTGTCCGGAAGGCCCTTCACCTACTATGACAGTAGGACGGTCAATGAATCCCCGTGCATCAGGGTCGTAGTCGGCATCGGGAAAGAGCTTTCCATCCTGGGCGCGCCGGACATCAATCTTGCCTCCGGACTGGCGACCAGTGGCAACGCGTGCGCCGGTACCGGAACTGCCGGAATTACTGCCGGAAAGAGTCATATTTTTGATTTTATCCCGTTCAGCTTTGGCACTGGCCAATTGTGCGGCTCCGGTCACGCCCATAAGGGCTGCTGCGATTGAACCCGCAATCGGTCCCAAATCTGCATATGCTTTCATGATTGACACAGCTGTGTCTGCGATGATTTGTGATGCCTTGATTGCAAAATTCACGTCCGCATATTTTTTCTGTATATCAAGCTTTTTTTGGGCCTTTTCGTTTTCCAGACGTTCCACTTCTTCCGTATTACCTTGGGCTGCCTCAATTTCCGCATCATATTTTGCATCGACCTGGTCCATTTCCGCTTGCTGCAATGCTTGAATGGCCCCGGAAAACAGACTGGAATAATAGTCAAACTGCTTTTTATAACTGTCCCGTTTGAGGTTCTGGACGGCTTGCTCATATTGTTCCTCAGTCAGAAATTGCTGTTCACGTGCGAGCCTGAGCTGTTCCAGTTCCGCATTGAACCGTTCCTGCTGTGTAGACAAGCCATACTGGTCACGAATGGACTGGATACGTTGTTGGTGTTCGGATTCAAGTTGTTCCTTAGCTCCAAGGTAGGCACTGTCCAATTCTGTCGTATCAAGATTGTTTTTCTCAGCCATTTCCTTGCGCGCCTGGTAGGATGCCTCAAGAACCTTGAGTTGCGCGGCATAGTCTTCATCAACTGTAGTAACCTTGAACTCTGATTTGAAGTCCTTGACAAGGGTATTCAGCTTTTCCTGCAGTGAAGCACGCTTGGCATTCGCCGCCTTCTCCGCATCAATGACACGTTGATTGGACTTCCGGACGAGATTTTCCTTGGTTTCTGCATTGGAAATGGCCATGGATATGGCGTCCTCATAATAAGACTGTTCTATGATGAGCCTATTTTCCGCATACGATTTTTCAAGTTCGAGTACCAGCATTTCATATTGTTCCTTACTCATTTTTCCTGATGCCAGAAAAGCTGAAAGAGCGGCAAACGAATCATTATACCATTTCTGTTGGGATTGCAGTTCTTCCTCCCTTAATGCTTCAAGAGACTTGGCAGCTTCCTGCTCCGTAGAGACTTTTGCTTTCTGCTCTTTTTCTGCAGCCGACTTTGCTTCTTTGGCAGCCTTTTCAGCCTTCTTCCTGGTCGCGTCAGAGTCCTCTGCCGGGAAACGTTTGTTGTATATTTCTTGGGCTATTTCCACATACTCACCGGCAGCATCCTTATTGTTCTTTATCCAGGCTTGCAACTGAACCTTCTCCATCTTGTTGAAGTTCTGGCGTGCTTCTGCAAGCTTCTGCTGGTTCTTGACGGTTTCTTCAATAGTCTGGCCGTTCAGTTGTTTCAATTTCTCTTCGGCACCCAGAATGAGGTCACCATACTTTTTTATATCCTGCTCTATTTGTGGAAGAGCTTCAGTATTGATGTATGCTGTCGGTGCCGCAAACATGCCGTTGCTCTGGAAAACAGTCCTTCCACCTTGTTTCTGCTGTTCCAGCAGATTCTTATATGCCTGGCGATATTCTTCCAATTGCTCTGTTGTTTCCCGGATGGCTTTCTGATTCTCAAACTTTAGCAGCGCCCTTTGTTTCTTAAGGAATTCCTCCACCTTTTCGCCTGAAATTTCGATGGCATTCCCGTACTGGTCGAATGCTGTCGCTGCGCCAGGTACCATGTTCCTTATCTGGGCTATGACATTGGCCAACTCTTTCTGTTCCTCAGCGGAACGGGAGGACTTGCCGGTCAGTTCCTCGTATCGGTTCAACAGTCCCGGCAATGCGCTCTCAAGCTGTACCATCTTGTCGAAATGGTTCTCGTAAGTTTCCGTATAAGTGGTGAACATTTCCCCAAGTTTAGTGAAGAATCCATTGGCATACTTCAACATGGATTTCCAGAACGGCTCCAGCTTTTTTCCCACTTTATTGAAAAAGGCATCCATTGTGTCTCCAAGGTTGGACTGGATTCCTTCAAGTTCCTGCATCTGCACGGCCATGGAACCGGCAATGCCGTCGACACGACCGAGAGAAAGAAGATAATCCTTGATGGCATCCTCAGAATTGCGCACTTCGGTAGTCACTCCCCGGAAAGAGAACTTTGTAGTCTCCCCGGATTTGGAAGCCTTGATACCGAACTCCTTCAGACGTTCGTTCTCCCCGGTCATCGCATCAAGTATAGCCTCAATGAGCTGATCGACGGACTTTCCTTGGGAAGCGGCAAGGTCTCCCATGTTGACAAGCTCCTGGCTGGTAGGCTTGACCCCACGATTAACCAGCTTGATATATGCTTCAGTCCATTCCTGCAAGGACGATGGGGTGTCTGCTGCCAATTGCTGAAGCATCTTCATGGCATCATTGGCCTTCTTCTGCGACTGGAAAGTATTCCGAAGGACTGCCTCGTATTTGGCGAATTCCTTGCGTGTCTCGTATGCCTGGTTATGGACATCCTTAAGCCATCCGACAACCTTAACGGCAATGAAAGCCTTGGCTGCCATTTTTAACTTGGACATCCAATTCACGCTGTTGCCGAACTCATTGTTCATGTTGTTACCTGCACTGCGTAACTCGCTCATGCGGGCACGGACTTCTCTGAGACGGGTATTGAGTTTGGCATATTCTTCCGGATTCGCAGATTCAGTCATATCATCCAAAGCAGCGGAAAGCTCCTTAGCTTCTTTCTTGAGCTGTCTCATGGTGAGATCGTTGACTTTCAAGTTACGGGTCAGCAGACTTATTTTCTCATTGTTTTTGGAAATTTTGGCAGTATAGTCTTTGCACTCTTTCGCAAGGTTCTGATAGTCTTTCGTGTTCTTTTTGCCTTGGGCTTCGAGCTCCACCATAGCCTTGCGGCGTTCGGCCTCTTCCTTTTTCAAAGCCTTGGTTTCCTTGGTCAGTGTATGCAGCTCTTCCTGAAGCTTGGAACTGTCACCTGAGATTATGAGTTTGATTTCGTCTTCGGATAAATGCTTTTTTGCCATAATGTTACCAGTTTGAGTTTTCATATTGAAGGGCCTGCTCCAGTTCCTTGCGAATATTGGTACGAACTTCTTCCGTGAAACCGTACTTTATTTCCGGGAATGTCTCATGATACAGCACTCCCCAGACCACCCGGTTATAAAGAGCAAGATTACGGCGAATGTGACGGGAAATACGGTCACTGGCTCCACGACGATAATAGATGTCAAGGAAGCGGAGATATGGGAATATACGCAGATAATAGGCTTGTTTCGTATCTGATTCCTGGGCAATGAACGGACGTTTCTGAAGATGTGCCACCAGGTCACCAGACCGTGAGTTGAGATATGTACGCACAACTTTTTCTTGTGTCTCATAAATAAGGTTGATGCCTTGAGACATTATATCATGGACAAAACGTTCTCTGACAAGCTGGTCTGTAATCATATTCACTGTTATTTCCAGCGAAGATAGAATAGGGGAGGGGGTACGGAAAGGACATAAAACGAAGGGGCAACTATTCATCACGAACAATTACCCCCTATATGACAGTAGTATTTAGTTTCTCGCTTGGAGCATCCACCGGAAGTCCAGTCCTGATGAACCAGGACGGTTCTGGTATTTATAACCGGCATCAAGCATGGCTTGATGAACCTGCTCCTTACTAATATGCGCTCCAGGATCAATGCGACGAATGGCGTCGTAGACTTCATCCGTAGTGAACCAATGGGTGGCATGGCGTGCATCCGGGGCAGGTTTGAACGATGCGGACAAGGATGCTATATGGATACTGATATCGGTAATTTTCTGTTCTTGCTCTTTATTTTTCATTTTGTCCTCCTTTCTCATTAACATCAAGCGCATGCTGCAGGCAGGAAATGATTTCACGGGCATCCTCCGCAGAGATGTCACACATCACAAAGTTGCCATAATAAGCAAGGCAATATTTATACTCACTTGTTTCAGTTCCTGTACAAAGACGTTCGGCTTGAACATAAATATCTTTTTGTGCTATAGACTTGATACGGTTCATTTGGCACCTCCTTTCTGGCACTTCTTTGCCTTATAAACGCACAATGCAGTGACCACAACCAATGGTGGGAACACCATCCCGGCACATGCCCATACGATGGCGCGGAAGTACCAGTGGTCTGCTTCGGTCTTGACTTCGCAGTTGGGAGCCAAAGCACGGTAGTAACGGCGCTGGAGGTTATTGACTTGCTCGGTAAGAGCGTTAACGGATTCGCCCACGGTAGGGATGCCGGAGGCAGGCACGTTGAGAGTGCCGGGAATTTGATTTTTCATATACGAATCGTTTTGTTTGGCATTAATGGCAAGTTCTCGAATACACGAACGGCTGTCATTTTCCCGTTAAAGTCGCCAAACAAAACGATTCGTATTCCCGAAGGGTCCGAAAATGGAAAAGACAGCCGTAAGTTTCGTATATGAATTTGCTAAATACTTAATGTTTAAGCAAATCGATGGACATAAAAAAAGCCCAATTTCGTATTGAGCGTCTACCGGACGCAACGGGATAGATGATACTATCGTTTTATTTGGCACTGCAAATATGGGATTTTTTTTTGAAACAAAAAAGAAAGCTGACGAAATATTGCAATATTTCGTCAGCTCTTAAATATATAAATACTTGTATTACCCTATATAAGTAACTTACCAATTATCATCTTCGCTTTGAATAGTGGCTCCTTCTTTTATAACCTTTTCAACATTAACAAAAATATCAGAACTGATTTTAGCCGCTTGTTCTTTCAGCATTAACCATACTTTATTGTGATACTTCTTTTGCATACCTTTATCAGTATATTCATCTGCCTTAGTAAGAACTCCTAATTGTGCTTTTTTCTGATTTCCTGGTTTGTTATGATGAAAAAAATGAGAAACTTCTACTCTTACCCGTCCATCACGTGCTTGCAACTTTAAATTATAGTCTAACCATCCTTCATACGCAGAAAGCATCATACTGGGAGAATCGAATACAGATGTAGCTTTCCCTATAAGAATTCCTGCGTCTTTATCATCCATTTGAATAACATTTTGGGAATTAGCATAATAAATAGCCATAAAACTACGTAGTGCAGCGTATAGGCTATTTTTGTCTGCATTATTTTCGGATTGAATCACTTTGAAAAATTTTAGTTCTTCGTAATTGTTCTCTTGTGCATGAGTGAATAAGGTCAAGCTCATCAGCACAAATAATAAAAGTGCCTTTTTCATACAGTATGAATATTAAGTTATAAGTGCAAATATACCCCATTTCTGCACATGTTAAAATTTTCATGTGCAGAAAATGCATTTTTGTTCAATAAAGAAGAAATACATAAAATTTTCTTTATGGAATTTGTGCATAAAGAAATATTTATGTATATTTGCATTGTCATTAAAACAAAGAGATATGGAAAAAGAAACAAAAATGCAACTGGTTGCAAAGCTTACCCAGTTAAAATTGTTATCTAAAATGTATGAACACACTTTCAAGAATGCAGGAAACCAAATGAGTAGGCAGAAGATGGATGAACTCTTGGATGCAAAACTGGAAACAGACAAACAGATAGCACTTTTAGAAAAGGTTTTGAAAGAATTGGAAAAATGAAGTTAAACAAGCTCCCCATAAGGGGAGCACAAAACAATAAGCTTATGGCACTTAAAGATGATTTGAAGAAATTGCATGAAATCGCTCACTCCGGCACACCGGATGCTATGGAGAAATATGTTGCTCTCTCTGATGAAATAACCAGTAAATACACAGATCAAAAAGATGTTGATGCAATAGCCGATTTCCTAATCAATGGCTACAAGGAGGTTTCATCAGAAGCTGAAGAATTGAACAACTATATCACATTGAAGCAACAAATAGCTCCCTATACGGAAATCATTCCATTGGGATACATTGCCAAGAAGTATTTCGGTAAAAGTACCGCATGGCTTAGCCAACGTATCAATGGCAGCAAAGTTAGGGGTAAAGTTTATACGCTCAGCAAAAAGGATTTGGAGACATTCAACTTCGCTCTCCAGGATATAAGCAAACAATTAGGTTCACTCTCCATATCTTGAGAGACGTTTTATGACAACTTATCCCCGTAGTATGAACCGCTACGGGGATTTTTCGTTCTACCGACCACATCAATATAAAGAAGGCTTTCACACAAGTTGGAAGCCTTCTTTTGTTTGGAGGGGATTATTCTACTTTCATATACCCGTTGGAAAGCAAATCCTCCAAAAAATGCTCCGGGGTATCAGCTCGGACTACATGCCCCGTCTGGTCATGGAAACGGTCGGCGAAATGGTACATATATTCCTGGTCGGTACATTCACTGTCGAAACGGCTGCTTTCACGGAGTTTGGTTACAAAGTCTGCAGGGCAGGAGGCGGCAATTATACCGCCATCCTGCAAAGTGTAAGTTGTCATCATATTATGCTAATTTTTTGGTTCTCAATTTGAAAAATACTTTTTGGTCGGCTGTCAGAAAGGGGATATTTGAAAGCGGGCATCCCGAATTCACCATGCCGTATTTTGCAAAGGTAATCATGTTGGCGGCAAACCGTATCCAATTTTCCATCTTTGTGAAATTGGTGGTACCCGAATGCTGGCGAAATTCAACTGTGCGGTGGCGTGCGTAAGCCTCAAGGTTCAATTTGTGGTAGCGGTCGTTTCCAAAGGCTGAACGTAGCTGCATGATGTTCTCTGCCTCCGTTATACTGCGTTCTGAAATTCCGGTAAGGCATTTGCAATATCTGTTGTTCCGGCGGGTACCCGGCATAAAGGAGTCGATTACCGGTTCGAGGCGGCGGTAAGTTATTGCAAGGTTGCGCCAGGTTTCAATGGTAAAGTCTGCAGCGTCCATGTGTATATGAAGGCCGCAGCTGTCGTTCACCTTCACATTGCAATAATCGAGCACCCAGCATACCTTCTGAAGTTCCTGCAATCCGGCTTCCCCTTCAAGTATCGGGCTTACCAGCTCGAAAGTATCGTTCCCTCTAAGACTTCTGTCTGTAACCAGCTTCCAATGGTCGCGGGTGTTATGGTTGTAACCTTCCACTGCAACTGCAATTCCGGCCTCACGAAGTTCACGGGCAAGAACTCCCTTTTCGCAGTTATATGCCTCTATCTCGATGCCGAAACGTCTGTTGAAAGTATAGTCCAATTCGGGGCAGGCTGCGATGGCCGGTTGCTGGCCGAATCTTCCGGCTTCCAGCATTTTCTTATATACGTTCTGCACGAAACCGTAATTTCCGTTTGTTACCAAATCGGCTACCTGGCGGCGGGTCAGACCTAAAAGAAGGAGCTGCTGTATCTTTGCCGTCTTTGTTATGCTCTGGTTAAGAATGTTTGTAACTTGTTCGTTCATAATGTTTTATCCTTTATTTTTCGTACAGCTAAGGTAACACTATTAACGCGCATAACGTAGTAATATCTTGTTTATTATCAGCGTATTAGCTTTGTTTAGCTTGAGTAAAAGAATGATTATTTCTCGTGGTAGGGATGACGGAAAAGAGTAATCATGAGTAGCTCCTGGTCGCGAACTTCGACAGCCCACGACCAGGATGGAAATAAACAACATGAACAAAAAGTTTCTGAATTATTTAATGATTGGCACAACAGTATCAGCTACTCATTAAGGGAAGGTTTAGCATTGAACAAATCGGTCGCGGCAGAACTGAACATGAGTGTCCAACCTATGGATTTGAATTCGGATGAGACAAAAGGGATAATGTCATGATTCTCCGATATCTTATCAAGCCATGGCAAATCCTCAGACCGTGAATCAAAAATAAGCCTTTTTCTGAGTTCCGCAAGGAGAGACAATGTTATTTCAGAAGCAATGGCCGTCTCAACCATGTCTGCGGAATCCGAAACTTTCATGGCTATGGTGGCGGCAAGTTTCTGGCTGTCAAGAATGGAGTTGTGTGTGTCACGGCTTGATGTGAATTCTCCGAAATCCACGAACAGATAGTTGCCGGTAATATTATCGACGCGCTTCTTTACGTAATCGTATGACTGCCCGAAAACAAGATTCTCAAGTTCGGGCATTATCGGTTCCGGGAGTTTCTTGACATACCCAAGCAGTTCCGCATATTGGATAAAGTCACTTGAGCCGTTGGCGAACATGGAGACAACCCCTTCCTTTTTGGGAAAACAGGCAAAATATCTGAGCAAATCAAGTATCATAGGATCTCATTTATTATGTGAATTGGAAGTCTGGTTTCTCTCGCAATATCCGCTTTATCCATTTTGGCCGCATGCAGGCTGCGCACCGTATCAATAATTTTTTTCCGGAGGATGGTCAAATACTGGATGACATTCATGTGTTCGATGGTTTCAATATCCCCAAACCCGTCTGAACTCAAGTTGTACAGAGACTCAAGTGCACCCGTGGAAATGGCAGAAACTTTGGTCTCCTCAAGTTCTGTAAGCAACTTGAACTCAGTTTTGGTAAACAGATAATTGATGAAGGCCTGAAAATTGAAGGCTATGGGAATAAGCTCATCCATCGGCAGCCCAGTGAACTTCTGTGCCAACTTATGCGCTCCGGCAGATGAATACCGGTCCGGATAGTAAAGGATAGCGGCCAATAACGGAAGCTGCTCTTTCGGACATCCAAGGAGACCACGTGCCTCAATGAACTGGAGTGCCGTAAGCGAGCAAGTAAGACGGTTGAACATGGTTTCTATATTATAGGCAAAAAAAGTTTCATCCTCAAGATGTATCGCCGGAACTAGTTGTTTGCAGAAACATGAGTCGACTGCATATTTGTAGTCCAGTCTGTCCAGATACCTGGATATGGTTATTCCATGCAACCGGTGTGGTGGTATCTTCTTACAGAGTCTGTATGTTTCAGAATCCAATTCCTGGAGTGCTGCATCATTATCCGGATAGACAATCGTGAACGGAAATGTCACCTGCTCTGCAAGCCAGGCCACATTTGCCCATCCATCCGTATTCCTTATTTTTTGAAGATTCCATCCCATAATCCGGCAAACATAATTCGCACGGACCATGCCGACGGATATTTTTCCATCCGCAAACTTTTGTATATCACGCATGAGTGCTTGGAAGTGATAAGGAGTTAATCCATCCCAGGAATTGGGGATGCTGTATTGCATTCCTTTTGCTATAAAATCTATTGTCAACATGGCATCAGCATTATTATGTCGTCCGGACGGTTAAAGGATGTGTTCGTATCTACAGAGCCGGAACTGTCCGTTGACAAAAGCAGATCTATATTGGCCAGTTCCCGCTTCACCTCTTCAAGCAGAGAAGCGGACAACTCAAGCATGCGGGCCTGCTCATCCTTCCCAGACCTGCTTGCCTTAGACTCGTCAAACAGACTTCTTATTGTCGGTGGAAACTCTATAATGTCAAATCTCCGCAGGGCAATGGCTATGGTCTGCTTGGCGAGGCATCGTTTGAGCGGGCGCAATACCTCCTCCTTTTTCTCTGCCCGTTCAAAATAGGCCGATATCCCGTCATCCAGCGCTTCGCTCTGGATCGGTATGGTCCGGAAAAAGAACAGATAGGACATGTCTATCGTATACAGCATGTCGAACTCCTCCGTACTCTTTATTTTAAGAACATCAAGCATCTTTTTGTATCTCGTATCTTTCCAGGAGGGCACGGTCTGACTGTTGTCAAGCAACTGAATGACAGTATCCATGGCATTATAATAATTCTCGATATACGACCTGCGCATGCTTTCCTGCTCATGCTTGTATATATCGACATCATCCTTACGCTTGGATACAACATCAAAAATGAGCTGTTTGGCCATGGTAAGATTGGCCATAGCAAGACGCAGGGCCTCCTTCAGTTCGCCCTCGTCTGCCGTCAGATCGGTGTAGACATCTTTGGTAAGGATGATAACCATCTGCTTTTTCGCAGAAATGGCAGACGAATTGAGCTGGTCGAAAGTGACATTGCTCTCTGCATAGGGAGCATACTTCCGAAATTCCGAAATGGTGGTAAACAGTTCTTCCAATATTCTCATGACTGTTGCTGATTTAGTCTGTTTTGAGGTGAAACATCTTCCTGGCGTGCCGGGACTTCGCGATAGAATCCAAGACGGTACCCCTGGCTGTACAAATGGGGAAAGTTAATCTGTATGGCCATATTGAACGGTTCGGAGCATATTTCGTCTTCCGAGGTCAGTGACATAATGTATATCAGATAGTTGTAATACGCATCGGCTCCTGATTTGGATATGACCCCGTCCTTGCTGACACTGGATATGGAGGAGTCAAGTCCCACGCTTGACAGCAGCACCTCATCGGCGCGTTTGTCATAGGATATCAAGGCATCGATATATTCCTTGTATTTCAAATCAACCGTCTCTATCTTCCAGCGTTCCTCTTCGCCCTGGCTGTTCTTGAAGCTGATTGTCGCATACGCCTTACCCTGGTTGTCTGCACCGGACAGATAGCGGGAGATCTTGCGCAGTTCAGACTGCAGATACTTTATCAGGGTGGATTCCTTGAATTCCGAACCAATCACGATGCCATTGTACATCAGTTCTTCCTCATTGTTTTTCTTGCGCCGTTTATTCTCGTCGCAGAGTTTGGTTATCTGGATCCTCTTGGACTCAAGCCAGGCATTGGGGATGACAATGTGTATCTTGGCGGCAAGCGAATTACGTAAAAAGGAGTTGATATAATCAGCCGTATCGTTGGAACCCTTGATGTAGGAGCGGGTACCGGCATGGGTTTCGTTCACACCGTAGAACTCATCCACGGATTTTTCCCGGTGATGGGAAATGGCCGCGAATCTGTAATTGGCAAGCTCCGAAAAGGAAAACTTCGGATAGATGCGGAAAGTGGATGTGCCATACCCCCAACGCCCTACGGCAATGTAGCGGAAATCCCGGTAGTAGACAACATCTGTCGCCACATCCTTCTTGGTGGTGGCCAGCCGGCAATGTCTGTTCTCCATGGATTCAAGGCCGGCAACGGGCATCGTCCCTCTTGCTTTTCCCTTTGTGAAGCGCCACTTTACGAAACAGTCCCTGAAATAGTAGTAGTTCTTGATGATTGATTTGGCCACTTCCTTATAACCCGATTCAAGACCGCGCTGTTCCCAACTGTTGAGCCAGTCCATGATTTCCGGACAGTCAACCCACTGTTTCTGAAGTTTCCCGTCCACGATTGCCGGCTTGTACACGGCAAGCCCATGGCCATACAGCATGCTGACCTGCTTGGTAATCAGTCTTGGCAGAAGCCGGTTCTTCTTTATGTCGGACGCGACTTCCTCGCATTTCATGTTGTTGAAGCCACGGCTGCACACCTGGAATCCTTGGATGCTCTGCCACTGCGTATCCGGAAGACTTCCTCTACTCAGGGGGAACATCGGGTCCGGTTCCAGGACTGAAGTCATTGGCCTGTCTCCAATCTGGAAGGATATTACATTGTCATCGTCAAGATAGCAACCGAAGTTGCCTACCATTTTGAGATTGCTTTTACTCATAACCAATCTATTTTATGAAGTTTGAAACCATCTTGAGGAAAGCCCATGTACCTGATGAGAATACGGTAGCACATCTTGGGTTCCCCGTCTGCGTCTGTAAACAGAAAGAAGTTGTCACTGTCTATACTGAATCTTTCTTCAGGCAGTTGAGTACGCCATCTGCATCCTTCTTTAACTGTCAATGTGGCTGATGCCTCCCCCTTATGCCTGGAACACGGGAAGAAGGCAATGGTAAAGCAGCCGTTAGGCAGTTTTGATATCTCTTTGGCCCATTGCATCGCTTGAATACCGGTCATTGTCATTTCCATGCCCGAAAGTAGCAGGATTCTGCTGTGGGAAAAAGGACGAGAAGCGCCCTCCGTCATATTTCCGAGGAATGCCGGAGGATGCCTTGCAATCCCAAAACTCAGCGGTGCGTGCTGAACAGCGCCTCACGAAGAAAACGCTTTCCTTTTTTAAAAACATAAAAGTCTGGTTTCTAAATGAAAGGCGTTTGTTTTAATGTCAAACGATACCATTATTGTATCTTTACTGACTATTTTATAGTGAAAAACAGCCGTTATATAGCCAGATTATCAGGTAAATTGTCCGGCATGGACGATAATTCACTCAACACTTTGTTTCCATAACGCCCGAAAAGAAGATAAATCAGGGCACTGGGAAGCTGCGTTGTCAGTCCGGCCTGGTTCTTGAGAGGCACTTTCTTTTCCGACGATTTGTCCAGCTCGATGCGGCCTTCCGTTTTTTTTAACGGTGACAGCATAATGGCACTGCAAAGGTTCTTGCATTCGTTCTCGTCTATCAAAATTTCTGGCAAGGCATTGCTCCGGCCTCCAAACATAAGAAGCAACAACTTGAACTGTTGCCAATGATATACGGTGGCCTGCCCTTCGTTCATCAGTTCCACCTCAAAGCCATAACTTTCCAGCTCACGTTTCAGGGCACGGCTGTCGGTGGTTATCTGTTCCAGTTCCTCACGGCGTTTGTTCCCGGCACGGTCAGGGTAGAGAATGATACGCTTATTCAGGGAATCAGCACCGAAAAACTCATAGAACTGACGGGCGAGTTCGGGCTGTTCATCCGGGTAACAGCAATAGAGTTCCTTTATAATACGGAGCTGACGGCCGTATTCCTTTTCCTGCCCGACAACAAGGCTGGAAAAGTGGCCGGGGTCATATCCTACCAGTAGCTCGTCACGCTTGTTGTAGTGCTTCAAATAGCGGGCTGTGAGTAGAAAATGTTCCCGCAGGTCAAGTCGTAGAATGGATTCATAGATATAGCTGTCTGCATACTGATGTTTCTCCTTGTTGTAGTTAGCGAAGAACTTGTTGATAACCTCCTTATGGCGGATAGCGCAGATGGAAGTGAGGAATTCGTCCATATCCAAGGTCTCAAGCTGCGTCTTGAAGAACTTCGGACCAAGAATATCCTTGTTGCAGAAGGAACTGGCACGGACGTACAACGTGGCGTTACGGCGCATGTCTGCCAGACGGGGCTGCCATAAGGATATGATGCGGTCCTGTCTGATGATTTCAAGACGGATACGTTCAAGGGTAACGGGATTTGTCGTTTCCCGTTGGGAATTTATGAGATTGTATTTCTGATAGATAGCTGCATTTACATGAAGCGCAACTGTAGAAATTTCCTCCATAAGTTTCGTATCCATATTCTTCTCATATTCCTCGAACCAGTCATCTTCGCCGAGATCCACACGCGCGGTATCGGATACGCCCGTGATACCTTGGTAATAAGGTGACCGGCGTATTTCGGCACTGGCACCACGGAGGGAAGGGAACAAGCGGGTTTTCAATTTCTCCCCTTTGTTGTGTTTCATCTCTTCAATGATGGCGTGAACGGCAGAGCGTCCGGCAACGGACTCCGGCTGATCCGAACTTACCAACTGGATGTGATGGCCATCCCGGAAAACGACACTGTGTTTGGGGTAGGATATGGGATATCGGGGCTTGCGGAAATGAGAAGGGAGCTTATTTTCGCCCACCACATAGTCAATACCATATTCCAGCATGGAGCGCACCTTCCCACCTACGGTGACTTCCCTGGAGAAATAAGCCTGAAGGTTGGGCCATACGTTCGTCATCAAGGCAACGTAGGTCTTATGTACCAGGAACGACAGTTCGCCTGGCATGTCATTGGCCACACGGATGATACGTGGCCCGGTGATACCTTCCGTCTTACCACCGGCACGCGCCACCTCGGCAAAAATGTTGTTGGCATCGATGACATTGACCAGTATCTGCATCTGGTTCATGTAGTATTCCTCAAATCGGGAAGTGGTTTCAATATCTGTTTTCATCTCACTCTTCATTAAGTTCTTCGTATTCAGCTTCCTCAATATCCGCATCGCGCAGCAGGCGCTTCTTTTCGGCTTTCTCGATGGGAAGGTTCTCTATCAGGTTCAGATAGAACCCTTTATTGTGCTTGGAGGCAATCTCCTTCAGGGAGGCCTTGCTGTATCCCAGGTCTTCCGGAGTAAGTTCGGGAGATATCAGGAAAACGATTCCCAGATTACGGTCAGCTTCGGCAATCTCGGCGGCACGGCGACGGCACTCCAGAGCAGCGGCATAGCACTTGCCCTGGGTCTTGTAGTCACCGGCAGCCGCACATAGTTTGGCAAGATCCTCGTACTTGTCGGCATAGTTGGACTCCCACACCTTGATGGACACATTGTTGTCGATATTGAAGTAATTGATGGCTGCATAAATGCGTGCCTTACATGTACGTTCATCCACATTTATCTGCTGCTGGGCATTGATGCGCTGGCGCAGCTGCTTGGCGGCACGGGTGATGTTACGTTCGTATTCGTAAATCTCCGCAGCCCATTGCAGCTGCTTGAGGAATAACTGCACATCGGCAGGAATGCTATCACACTTCCCGGTGGTGAGGAATGCGGTTATCAAGTCCGGATGTATCTTATCAAGGGTGTCGAGTCTGGTCATATTCCAAAAAGTTGGTTTCTTAAGTCTTTGACTGTCCGTTCCTGCTTACGTGTTTCCAAGGTCTCAATGGCCGACACATCACCGGTTTCGGCTTTCTTGGCAAGTTCGGCATCGATATTGTATTCTCCCAGGGCACAACCGTTACGGTAGGCGTCGTAATATACGTCACCGGGTATCGACAGACGGACTATAAGTGCCATTTTTTCTTTCCCACGCAGGCCGAGAAGCGTACATATACGGTGTGGAGTGTACCCCAAGGCACCGAAAGTACGCACTTGGGATACATATTCGTCACCTATCAAGGTGGCCTTATCGACATTTGAAGTTGGACTGATTTCATTTTTCATGTTATTGTTCTATTTCGTTGATGGTCTTATATATCTGATATATCACTTGCGGCACCATGGCATTTCCATAGGCTTTTATAGCTTCTGTCCTCCATCTGGAATAAGAGTTTTGACGGATGGACCGGGAGCCTTTAAAAATGGCATCAGTATCCAATAAATCGGAAATCCCATCATCTCCTCGACAAATAGGGGGTTGAGTTGGGAAGTCTTCCCAATACCGTAATCCGCATGTATTTCCCCACGCAGACTCGTTCTCTGGAGAGAGGGATTTTTCCTTGTCGAGCCTCCCTTCCAATCCGACGCAGTCGGTGTGCTCATCAGATGGAAAATCCTTCCAAGTCCCACACTTCCGTTCGAACCGTTCTGATTCACTTTCCGAAACATCCCGTTCTTCGTAATGATAAAGCGGTCGTTCTGTCCTATTACTGCACCAATTGAACTGTCTGCCGCTTGAGGAGTAGGAAGAAGTCCCCCATAAACAAGCTGGCTTAGCAGACTGTTGTATGTCGTTCCGTTCTTGTACCCCTTTTTGAGTGTACTTTCCTTCATTTTTTCCGGTGCTTCGCAACGTTGGACAGTCGTGGGAGTCTGCAACAAATTCGTACGGAGGTATTCTGCCATCCATATCCGATTTTCCTTTGCTCCTTTTTTTTCGTAATCTGAAGCTGTTGTTACAAGCGATGAACCAGACTCTGTCTCTTCTATGGGGCGCACCGACGGCACAAGCCGGTATAACAATCGGTTGGACAGTATATCCTTCGGCTTCAAGATCCTTGCAGATGGTTTCGATGACAAACTCTTGTTTATCCTCATGCTCCGTAGTCGGCATACTTTCCATGTCAGCCTTCTTACTGGGTTGTACCATTGATAAGATGCCAGCAACATTCTCACCAACAACCCAAGGCGGTCTGATTTCCCGTATGGCACGTTTAAATTCCGGCCAGAGGTAGCGGTTATCTTCTGTTCCCTTTCTCTTTCCGGCCACACTGAACGGTTGGCATGGAAATCCTCCTGTGAGGACATCAATTTTCCCTTGCCATTCTCTAAAATCTGTTTTTGTGATATCCTCATAACTTTTTGAATTAGTGAACCAATAATTAAGTACTTGTCTGCAAAATGGGTTGATTTCGCAATGGAATACATTTTCCCAACCCAACCAATAAGCGGCCAATTCCGGCGCACCTATTCCGCTGAAAAGTGATGCATGTCTCATTGGATTACCTTGTTTGGGCCAGTCATAATCTTTGCTGTCTGTTCCACATCATGTGATTTCCCGTTCCGAATCAACCGGATGGGCTGTTCAGGGAACATGGCGCGGTACCTGTGAATGGTGGCTGTAACATATTTCGAGTCTATCTCCATAGCATGACAGATACGGTCTATCTGCTGGCATGCCATGAGTGTAGAACCGGATCCGGAGAAGATGTCGAGGACTATCTGACCGGGAGTGCTGGAATTGGATATAGGATATGCCATAAGGGCTATGGGCTTCATTGTCGGATGTATGGCATTGCGCTGCGGCTTGTCGAAATTCCAGACGGTAGTCTGCTTACGGTTGGAATTCCATTGATGTCCGGCACCCGGTTTCCAGCCATAGAGACAAGGTTCATGCTGCCATTGATAATCCTGGCGTCCCATCACCATAGTATTCTTTACCCAGATGCAGCATTGTGCAATCTTGAATCCCGCTTTCCTGAGAGAAGCCCGGAAATTCTCGCCTTCACTGTCCGCATGGAATATATAGTAGGATCCTCCCGGCTTGAGTACGGCAAACATGACAGAGAACACCTGCCTGAGAAAGGTGGCGAACAAGTCGTTTTCCATGGAATCGTTCTGGATGGTGAGTTCCTCCTCTGTACCGCCTTCATAGTTCACGTTGTACGGTGGGTCTGTGACGCACAAGTCCGCATGCTGTCCGTCCATCAGCGCCGTGATGTCCGATTTGGAACGGCAATCACCACACATCAGACGATGGTTACCGAGCAACCATATATCGCCGGGTCTGGCAATTACAGTATCTTCAGATGCAGGAACATTAAAATCAATGGCATCTTCCTGCACATTTTCCGACTCATGTTCTTGGGCAAAAAGGGGGGAAACCTGCCCGAAATCAGTGGTCTTGACCTCATAACCCAGGTTGAAGCGCTGCAGGGTGTCAGAATCTATATTATATTTTTTGAACAGCAGGGTATCCGGATTCCTGGTGGCAAACTCGGAATTATAGGCTGCTATTTCCTCTACCGCTTCCTTTTTGTCTGCCGCAAAAATGGGTTCATAAGGTATTTCCGGTATTGTAAACCCGGACTTGCGCAATGCAAGCAGTGCCTTCCGTCTCTGATGGGCATCGATAATCCAGAGCTTTCCGTCCGGATCCTGCCAGGCTTTGAACGCATACTTGAAACCACGGGTGATGATAAGCATCTGCAGTTTCGATAATTTGTCAGGATCAGACTTCTTGAAGTCTTCCTGAAGCTCCAAGAACGAATCCAGCGGGGCAGTAGGCAAACCACCCAAATTAAATACTTCTATCAGCTTTTCCATTTTACTTCGAATTGAATTTTTGCAATATTGCTTTGAACAGTGATTCCCGTTCACGGTGACGTCGGAGATTCTCCTTGTCTTGGGTGCGCTTGTTTTGCCTGTCAGCGCGTTTCAGGTAACACTCGTATCTGCGGATATTGTCCGTCACATTCTTATGCAGGCGCAGGAACTCCTGCGGGTCCGTCTGCAGCAGCTTCTCCAGTTGTGCTCTCTCTGACTGGTGGGCTATGAGCGGATGAATGTAGAGGAACTTCCCAGTGTCGTTGAACGATTGCAGCTCATCGAATGCCTGAAGATTACGGATACGCAGTTCCACCATGTCCATGATGTCACGCTTCTGCGGTTTTCTTTCCAGACTTTCGTCGAGCTGCTTCATCTGTTTCCAAGTGACCACACGGTCGTTGTAGATGAGTGTGGCTATTTGGACTTGCGGGTCGAAGAGGTTGTCCCAGTCGATTTGCGGGTATTCCTCTTGCTTTTGGACTTTACCGGAACCTTGGCCGGCTCTTTTTTTTTCTCTTCTTCCAGCGCCTGCTCAGTCTCCTGGGCACGGGCTTCCGCTTCATCCCTGGCTTCCTCCGCTTCATCGGCACGCTGTTCGGCTTCTTCAGCACGGGCTTCCGCTTCATCAAGCGCTTGTTTCAACTCTTCTGCCGAGTTGTCAGCCGGAGCTGTTTCAGGCTTTTCAATGTCGTCATGTGGACTGGTTCCTTCAGCATGTGTTGTTTCCCCTTTGGGCATTTGCTGTTTTTTTTCGGCCGGTTTTTCCGCAGCAGGGGCTTCTGTTTTCTTTTCTCCGGCATCTTCTGCCTCTTTTGCGATCATAGCCCGGCGATACTCACGTATCTTCTCACGTGTAGCACAATCTAACAGTGCATAAAGGATATCATCGGCATAACGTTTGGGATTGCGTGAGAATGTGGCAAGCTGCGGAAATCCAGGAACTTCTTTAGCCAGTAACTCAAGGTCATATTGTGCCACATCCGGATTCCGGAGAGCCACGAAATGTGTCTTCTTTTCTTTGAAACTATACATAACATACAGATTTAAGTCTTACAAGCCAACACGCTGCCTATAAGGGAATTCTGCTGACTTGTAAGAGGTGTTTTTTACTAAGCTGTCTGCACACGGCTACCGGATACCTCGACAAGTGTAGAGGCATCAAGCACCATGAAGGTGATGGAGGAACCCGCTTTGGCTGTCCAGGTAGCTCCATCCTCAAGCACAAAGCTGTTGCCGTCGGCAATGGTGGCCGCCTTGTCGGTACCGGTACCCTCAAGTGTGATGTAACGTCCCTTATCATTGGCTGTCAATCCGCTGACAGTGGAAATGGCGTATGTGCCTTCATTGCCATCGGGGATGGTATAACGGTTGTTGGTGGATTTAATGGCAAGTGCCGTTGCGCCAGCCGTGTGAGCAGCTGCCGGAGCACGGACAATATCGCCCGTATACTTGTAGTACTGGTCAATGCTTGTACGTGTGAAGGTATAGGTTACATAACGCCCGTCCTTGTCATTTTTGGACTCGAAGGAGGAGAGTACCATCGGACGGTCATAGTTGCCGAGGATGTACCACTGCGCATCGCCCACTTCCTTGAAAAGGATGATGAACTTGCCTCCAGCATGCTGTTCAATGAAATCGAGCAGCTGGTCACGCATGCCGCCCATGACGGCAACAAAAGTGTTGGTACCGCTGGTGGTAATGTCACCTTTCTCACCGGTTGAAGTGTAGGTGGGAATATCGTGCGCCGCAAAGTACTTCATGTATTGTCCGGCTTTCATCGGGATGGTGCTTATCTCACGCTGCTGGTTTGGAAGCGGAAAGGGGACATCGGAATTTATCTGGTCGACATCCACCAGGTAAATCTTGTAGGCTATATTCGAGCCGTGCGTCTTACGGTCGGATACATCGTCCACGTCACCGATGACCATCATGGCGGCCAGTGTGGTACCGGAAAATCCGTAAATTCCCAGCACAGAACCGGGAGACATGACCATATCAAGAATAAACACGAGTGCCAGAAGCACCATCAGCGAAAGGAAAAACCGGACCTGCATCTTACGGGCAGCCTGGTTCCCTTTACGGAAAGGATTTGAAATTCTTTTTGCTTTCATACAATTTTAGTTTTTAAGTTATAAAAAACGGAGCGGGCTTAAGTGGACCCGCCCCGCGCTACCTGAAAACAATCTGTTCTTATAGACAACCAATTATCTGACTCCAGGAATGTTGGGCTGGAGTGCAGCGTTCACCTTGCGTACACCGCCTACCTGACGTTCCAGTTCCAAGAAGTTACCCTTACTGTTCAGGATTACCATTATATAGTCACCCTCTTTGGTCGGAGTATAAGCTTCCGTAATGTCGGCAAACTTGTCCGACTTGGCGATGGTAGTGGCATTCTTCGTGCTGCCACATTCAATGATGTAGGCTACACCGGCTTTGGCATTCGTAATATCCGTAATCGCTTTGGCTCCAGTGTTGGCCGCTGTTATCTGCCAGAATCCCTTTGAAGCATCGACAGTGGTCGCGTCCGCTGCCATATCGACGGTAGGTTTGTTTATGAAGATCTGCTGCCATTCGTAATTGTTGGCCTTCAGTTTTTCCAGGCTGTCAAAACGGCGGCCGGTGAACGAAGCGGCGGTGCCTTCTTTCCAGGTGGACCATGCCTTTACCAGTTCCATGTCCTCTTTCACCTTGATAGAGAGCATCTCGCCCGGTACGAATTCCAGGAACTGGAGGTTGCCCGGAACATCCATGAACATGAGGGGAAGCTGACCGAGGTAAGGCAACCAGATGATACGCATATTTGTGTCAGGTACCACATTGCGGTAACTGTCCGGACCGGAAAAGTCAATGTCCTTTCCATATTTGGCGCGGACATTCTTAATCCACCAGGGAAGATGGGTCTTATTCAGATAGAGGACGTGGCGGTCAAGATCCATGTCTTCTGTGCAGGATGCCACCACATCGCCGACAAACTCCTGAACGGAATCCAACATGTTGGAAGCCGTGTAGCTGCGATAGGACTCATCGTCATGGGGAAGAATCTTAAACTCATGCATGTAGCGGACCAGTGTGTATATGATTCCGGTCGATGCGTTCAAGTAACTGCCTGCGACACCCGTTTCCGGCTTGACATAGATACCCCGCATACGGCGTTTGTTCTGCTCCACCTGCGCAGTTTCCAATGAGTTCAGGATGCAGAACTCGATCATGGTCCACTTGATAGGATCGGAGCCTTCCTTGTTCAGATAAGCGATGTACATGCGCTCCAGTTCTTTCATCGGACCGAACTTGAGCTTGATCATCGCATCATCCACATGACCCATCTCGTTCTCAAGCTTCATGTCACCCTTCCAGATTTCACCCTGCTGGTAAGCTTGGGAAACTTCGGAGAAGAAGGCATTGAACACGAGGTCATGGTCTTGAATTCCATAGCGGACGGGAAAATACTGCGTGAGGTCGCGGACTGAGAGTACACGGGCAATCAAATAGTCCTGACGCAGAACCACATACTGGTTGCCCACACCGGCTGTATCCACCCCTTCGTAGTTCGTACTGAATTCTCCGGCTGCCAGACGTTTGGCGTCAAGCATGCCGTTTCTGTGCAGATAATCGTAACGCTGCTGCAGTGAACGGGAGAAAGTAACGGCCTGGCGACGGAAAGCGGTCCCTTCAATCTCTTCATTCCATGGACCGTAAGAAGAAGCGGAGGCCGGATTGACAGCAATTTTGTTCCAACGTTCGGACATGGAGAACATCTGGTTTTCGATACCGAAAAGATACCGGGAACGGTCTGCCGGTCCCGTGAACATGATGGAAGCGGCTGTCACTGTCCGGGAAGGGATATCATCCTCCGCGCGGTTGTTCATATTGTCAACCAGGCTCTGCACAGCGGTGGCCAGTTGCACCAGGCCTTCACCGTTGGCTGGCTGTGAAATGGTCTGCACCGGTCCATTCCCACTATTTTCCTCTTCCGTGGCTGTTGAATTGGTTTGTACCGGATTGACGATACTTCCAAGAATGGACTGTACCTGGTCAATCTGTTCCTGGGTGACGGCAACCGTTTGCCGTTGCGCCGCCTGGTCTGCAGCCAAGTCATCCTGAAGGATAGACTGGTACTCCTGATTATAGGAGTTGACTATCTGTCCCCATTCTTCCTGGGTCAGTTGATTGGCTTTCGCTTTGTCCAGCAGATTCAGTTTCTGCAGGACGGTCTGAATTCTTTCCTTTAAATTCATGATAAACAAAAGTTAAGTTATAAATAGTTGAGAGCACTTCTTTTTATATTCTCAATCTCCATATAGCTGCGACCGAGCTCTACAGCCTTGACCACAGCTTCGGGAAAAGTCATGGAGGCGTCAACCAGCCCTTTATCGATGGCATGCGGAGTATCGAACGTTTCACCACGGAATACCGGGTCGTCTTCCGGCAGGCTGCCCAGTTGCGGTCTGGACGCAAGAACGGCGGCAAGGAACTGTTCATTGGGTGGATCCAGTTCTTCTTTGATATACTGTTCCGGGTTCCCTCTGAGCAAGTCATCCGTCTTTTTATTCTTCAGGTCTGATTTCGTGGCTTTGGCCTGGATGAGTTTGAGACCCATCTTTTCGAACCATCCGTCATAGTTACAAGTGGAAATCATGGTTCCTATGCAGCCGATGGTATCATAGGCCGTGAGTGCGGCAATGAAACTGGAATGGCAGGTTATATAATAGCTGGCCGAACAGTTGCACTGCTCCACCAATGTCATGACGGGCTTGCCGAGTGAGCGCATCGTCTCACTGAGTCTGTCCATATACCATGCTTCCCCTCCCGGAGAGTTCACATGCAGGAAATGGCAGGTTATGGCCGGATTGGCTTCTGCCGCAAGCAGGTCCCGTTCGAACTGCTTGGAGGAGAAATACCACTGACAATCTGAGGTGATGAATCCCCAGATACGGTGATAGGCGATACTGCCTTCAGGAAGTTCGTCAGAAGAGAAGTCATCGGTGACGGTTATACCCTGGAGTTCTGAACGGGCCTTCATTTCCTGCTGAAGAAGTGAAAGGGCCTTTTTCGATGTCTCTTTATATGTGGGAGGATTTTCATTGAAGAAAAAGGATGTCGGCTGCAGACTGTCAGCGGACACCAATGGAAAAGCCTCTATCATGGCAGAAGACAAGCCCTCTGCCGTGATAAGAAGCCGGTGTATATTTAAAGTAAGAAGCTGGCGTAGATAAGTTCTGTTCATTGCGTATCTTTTCAGCGAAGATAGGCGGCCTGCAGAAAGGGGTGAAGGACGCTACAATAGCGGGGAACTGAGCATTTTGCATTCAATTTTCAGAGTTGCCGAATTCAGATTGGGGGATATCGAGACAATGGCGGGTATTTTTTTGTCCCCGATCCGGAAACTCCGGTGCCTGGTGTCAGTGAACTCGACAATGCAGAATCTGCCAGCCAGGAAGTCTTTCATCACTCCGGATGGAGGAAGGCTTATGCTTATATCTTTATTGCAATTGAAACAGCGGCCCGCCTCTGAGGATTCCGGTACCGGAGTAAACTCAAACTCATCGGCCATGAACCGATAGACATCCTGGCGCATGTTACTCACCGGATAGACTTTAATCTGAATGGAAAGTTCTTTCATATTAGGATATTTGTTTGTAATTCAACAAGTTCGCCATACATAGGACATTTTGTCCGCCATTTTGGGACAAAACGCATAGTTCGGTCGGTGATTTTTTAGCCGTTTTTTAACTTCTTTTTATATTCGCGGCGTTTTTTCCGCTTGCGGATGTTCTCCCGCCACCGATAGAAGTTCTTCAGCAACGCATCCTCACTGATGCTGTCTATGCAATACGCACATAGGAAATTGTGAACGATATCGAGATTGTTCAACTCATGCCCGTTCAAGTCGTTCTCGTCCATTGCCGTATGAAGTTCCCGGTTGAACATCCTGCGTATTTCCGTTTCTATGATTTTGGCCGACCGTGGAGACAGATAGTTGTATATTTCCGGATCCTTACCGATACGCCTCTCCGGGAGTATGATAGTCAGATTACCGTCATCTATGGGAGACTGGTTCTGATGACGCCGCGACATCAGCGTCCATATCACATGGTACAAGTCCGTATTGTCAGGAATACGGAAAGGTTCATCCGCACCGTTGTTGTACTTTCCACGCAGATATTCAGCCAGGTAAGGTGTAATTGAAATACTCGTCGTAATCATGCTCATTTCCTTAAAAAATTTTTTTGAAACCGTTTTTGTTTATTTTTGCTTCCAACTGTCCTACAGTCCAACAGCATTATTAAAGTTACTGATTATTATTTAGTTATACAAATTTACTATAAAGAAAATACTGTTGGAGGACGTCCAACACGTCCAACAAGCCGCATTTTTTGCCGTTTTTGTTGGACGGAGCCAGTTGGATGGTTGAAAAATGGCAATCCAACACGTCCAACAGCGTCCAACAAGACAACGCCATTGTAGTATATATATATGATTAAATAGAAAATATATACTACTATACAACAGAGAGTTACATTTTAAAATTCTTTCTCTTGTTGGACTGTTGGACTGTTGGACTGTTGGACGCCTCTTTTGAAATATTTTCTTTTCAAAACTCCCTCTATATTGCTTGTCTTTTTATTCCAGGGGGTCCGGGGGATGGAGTAGGGAAGTATCATAAGATACCAGGAGGATGAAACCGAACGAAATGTCCGTAAATCAGAATATAAAAAAGCATTTATTCCCGATGGGGCGGCCACCGGGAATAAATGTCTGGTTTGTGATATAGGAAAATGTAACATCAGAACTTCAGCTCCTGGGGGGCACCGATTGCTCCGATAGGGTCATTGTCGGGATTATTGTCAACACGGGATTCTTCAGAACCGCGTTGCAAATCAATGCTATATAATTCTCTGAAAATTTCGTAGTTGATAGCTATGCAACTGGAATTGGTACACTTCTTCTCAACTTTACGCACCATGTCATTGTTGAGCTTTACCGGAATTCCGGTTTCATTGGGAGTATCCTCCTCGAAACCGCCGCGTGGTACCTCCACGACTTCATACCAGTTGAACCGGCGTGCATGGACAAAGCCCAGGTAACTGGGATGGGAGCGGAGGTTCTGCTCGATGGTCGACTGCGTTGAGTCTTCCTGATTATAAGAAGAACGTGCGTACTGCGTATAGATGGTACTGACGCGTAGGAATAACACACGGGTTCCTGCAGGAATAGGAACCTCCTTTTTTTCTCCTCCGGGCAGCTTGATGGTGATTCGTTCCGGTGTATCAATGGCGAAGTCCCTGCCTTCTCTGATAGCCTTGGTATCAATCATCACATCCATAGCCTTGAAGAACGTAGCCAGCTTATCCGTCTTGGAAATCAGTTCCACCTGGAATTTGATTTTATCGCAGGCTATTTTAAAAAAATCCTCATAGGTGAACGGCAATTTCAACTCTGTATAATCCTCAATCAGTCTGCATGTTGCCAGAAACAATGATGCAGTCTTCATGAGCCGGTCAATCTCACCGGCATTCACCAGTGCCTGCTTCAATTCATCATAGGATTTCTGCTTCAGTGCCCGGAAATGCTGCATTACCAGCGGACGCAGCTGAAGGACTTCAAAGAGGACATTCGACAACCCGATTTTGGCCGGATCCTCTATATCCTTGAGTTTGTTGAAAAGCTCCACTTCCTCTTGGGTTCGGTTTTTCGGTTTGGGGACTTCGCAGACTATAATACGTGACATGAGTGCATTATCATCACGTTGGGGAGTTTCCTGGCCGCAAATGACAACCGGCGCGTACACCTTGTCGTTTTCTATCTCCTTGCCGGATGTGCCTTTACGCTTCTGTCTTCCATCGCCATCATATACTATTCCTTTAAGTGCCTGGAACTTTATATCTGATATATCCTTATTGTTGTATTCATCAAGGACAACCGGAACATCCCGGAAAGTGCTCATCAATGTGGACATGGCGGCATCGGTACCGATGTTCAGGTTGAAAATCGGTATCTTGGGAGATATGAATAGGGAACGGATGGATATCGCAATCTGTGTTTTTCCGGATGACATCGGTCCCATAAAGAATGGCGCTGTAAACAAACGGTCTATGCAGTGTATATTGCTTCGGAAAGCGCACATGATGGCAAAGAGAATGGCCCATTTCCCGTTGTCGTTGATTTTATATACACGGTCCATCAGTGAGGCCCATTCGTCGAAAGTGCAACGTTTGTCTATAGGGATTTCCTTATAGACAAGCTGTGAAATAAGTTCGTACTTGTCGGACTGCTTGCCGGAACCGGCATATATGGTGGAGAATGCCGGCAGATAATAATTCCGGCCATTGTGAGTGACCACTCCAAGCTCATTTACCGCATCAAATCTCGGTATTCCGTCAACAACATGGAAGATGCCGTTGGCGAAGGCAAAAAACTGCTGGTCTTCCCGTCGGGAAAAACCGTCTTCTTGCTGGTTCCCGTATGTGGAAACCTCTGTGCAAGTAACATAATGTCTGCTCATATATTCACGTATTTTAGTCCAATGTTTCTCTTCACCATTGGTGAAGTTGACTGCTTCCAGCATAATCAGCTTCTCCTCAATAGTGCTTTTCTTGGCCAGGATTTTGGAATTCACCTCAATGTAAAGCGGTGTCTTGTAATAACGGCGGTTTATTCTAAGGACACGCTTGTTTTCCTCGTCGTTGTCCGAGTAAATATGCAAAAGTGGAATCATATAGAAATCACCTACCATGGTATGGCCGGACTTCTCATTCTTGAAAAGGTAGCATACCGGTTCCCCCTGCTTGTTTAACTTCGGATAGTAATTGCATTGCTGGAACATCTGCAGATATTCCGGATTGTCCTGGACATAACGGGGAAGTTCGTCCGGGTCATAATTCTCTTCAGTATAGTCATCGTCCGTCCGTTGTGCATTGATGGCCATGCGTGATTTGCGTTTGGCCAGATAGGGCTTGAGTATTTCATTCAAGGCTTGCTTGGTCAGTCCCAGGCAATTCTGAAAGTAGGTAAAGTTGATGATGCGTACCGAATCTTCCGCGTAGCTGATTATTTCAGCACAACGTTCGATATAGGGAGCACGCTCACCATTATAGGTCTTAAAAAAAGATTTGTGTAGGAATACATAGAATTTCGCGAAATTGAAAGTCTCGATGATATCGTTTGCCTCCCCGTCCATATTTTCCTCGTCGTCACTTCCTTCCTCATCATTATCATCCTGGACATCTCGTTCGACCGTTATGGTGATATTGGAGAGCCCGGCACGGAAAATGGCGGATAATCCGGCAAGGTAACCGGATTCCGTACCGTCCTTTGCAATGGTAAGGCCATCGCTGTCAGAGGTGAACATCTGGCTTGCCTGACGCAACTGCTGTATGTCGTTCATTCCAGGAATGCCATGGACGTATGCTATGGGGGCATCTCCATACAAGGTGAGGAACTCCTGATAATTCGATGTCAGGATGCAAGGCTCATTCCCGCTACGTGCCTCCGCAATCATATCGATACCATATATGCCGGGAGCCATCTTGTCTTTCTCCTTGATGGAAGCTGTCTTCCGCTGCCGCAAGATGGAATTCACTTTCCGCTGGATGACTTCCGTGTTGCAGCCGAAAATCCCGGCCATTATCTCTATGCACTTGAGAAGAAGCGTTTCCGAAGGGATGACAGATATGAGGGTTGAAAGCCGTTGCATTGCCTCTTCCTCTCTGTTTGGGTCGGTTCCGGGATTCTTTCCGCGTAAGGAGATGGCAAAATATTGAAGGAAATTCTGTTCCCGGTTTGCAAGCCATTTTCCGGTTTCAAGTTTCTGCTCCTGGGCGATATTATCAGGATCCTTCCCTTCAGGAAGCGGAACTGCACTGACCTGGAAACCCGCACGCAGAAAAGCCTCACAGTTGGCCAGTGACGCTTTCAGCCCGGCTGCATCCGCATCATATACAAGTATCACGCGATGGGTGAACCGGCCAAGCAGCTGTATCTGTTCCGGAGTCAGTGCGGTCCCGCTGGTGGCAACGGTATTGCAGACACCGAACTTGTGCATGGACATGGCATCGAACTGGCCTTCGACTATATACGCACAATCATATCTTGCAATGGCAGTACGTGCCTGATACAAACCGAAAAGGTGAGTGCCTTTCTTGAACAACGGCGTGTCCCCGGTATTGACGTACTTGCCGGTGTTTTCCTGCGGGATCAGCCAGCGTCCGGTATATCCGTTTATGTTGCCCTTGATATCAAAATAGGGAAACATGATGCGGTCCTTGAAAGTGTCGAAGGTGAAGTTCTTCTCGCTTCTCTTCAGAATGTCCGTTTCAAGTAGCTTCTGTTCGGAAAATCCGGCTGCAAGCATCTCCTTTTTAGCCAGGTTACCTGCCGGGGCATATCCAATTCTGAAATCCTTCAGGACCTTGTCATCCAGACTGAACCCTCTGTCATGCAGATAAAGTTGCGCCTCCGGAAGATGCTTCTCGAAAAAGAATGCGGCGCCTTTCATCGCTATACGCTGCGCTTCACGTTCTTTTACCCTGGCCGTTTCCTCGTCGGACATCACCCGTTCAGGGAGATAGATTCCCGCACGGCCAGCCAGCCAGGTGACAGCCTCGTTGAATGACATGTTCTCATGATCCTGGACAAACTGGATAACATCCCCTCCCTTGCCGCAGACGAAACACCTGTATGTCTGTCTTGACGGACTGACGGTCATCGACGGATGCCGGTCCGGATGAAACGGGCAGATCCCTATATAATTGATACCTCTCTTGTGAAGGGATACAAACTGGCCGATCACGTCCGTAATCTCGTTGGCATCCTTTATTCTCTGTTTTAATTCGTCATCAATCATTGTTCTTCAAATATGCAAAGTTGACGCGCTGCGAATGCCTCCTCCAGTGTTATGCCGAAATACTTCGACAACGCGATATATTCTTCTTGGTTTATATTTTTTCGGCCATAGAAAATATCCCACCAGCGCATCTGGTTGATGCCTACCTCCTGGTAAAAGGCACGGTTGGGCATGAAATTTTCCGGATGCCGGAATTTCAGTCGGAGAATTTCCTGCACCATATTCCGTTTGACTGTCTGTCCCACTACAATATGCTTCCGGTGCATATATAGCTGTACAGCCAATGCGGATCTTCCCAAATGCTCCGCCATTTGTTCCAATGTCTTCTTATTGACATTTTCCCGGACGTATCTGTCCTCATCGGGTTGCCATCTTCCATTGTTCATAGCTTTCTTTCCTCCATATCTGTGTATAGTCTTCATTGAATTCGTATTCAGGGTGCTCAGTGATATAGCAGCAACAGAATTTGATAAATAGTTCCTGCTGTTCCGGTATGACAGCCCCCCCGATATCATAGTAGTGCATGACCTTGAGCTTGTCGAGGGCACTATATACCCTCGTCTCAAACTCAAGAAAAGCGTCGACGCCAAGCTTCTCCAAGAAACGGTCTATCCAATCAAGATTTTCCATTCTATATTTCAATAGGCTTTCCATATCATCAAGGACGTTATCCGCTCCTACAGTTCTGTTTTTTCCACCAGGCTCCCAATGAACAAGTTCATCAGTCTCGCATATAGTCCGGAAGCTTCCTTCAGATTATCCGGATTCTTACCGGTAAGATGCACCTTCATATTATCCTTGGAGTAGTCATGGCATATAAATAAGTGCAGCTCCCGGTTCCGATCATCAACTACCGAGACCTTCACTTCTTCCACGACACTCCCCAGTTCTGAGGCATCCAACCACAAATATGACTTTTCATCTGTCTTCAGATGGCAGTACCGATGTACTTTGCCACCTTTACGAATTAACTCCACTTCGACGATTGTCGCTACCTGATTGGTACGCAGGATGCGCACCTTCTGACCTTTTTTCATTGATATTTCTTTTTTATTCATTACTTTTTAGTTTTACGCTAATTCTACAATAGTAAATTCAACTAATTCAGAGGGAAAAATATCAAGAGTTCGCTTTTTACCTTCAGGTAAAACTGAAACTCTTGCATTACCTAAATATTGAAATATACATTGTTGATATCGGTTAAGAACCTTAAATCGCTTTCCATTCTTCTCAATCACCATTCCTTTACTAACAGGTCTTCCTGTTGAATCAACCAACCATTTATCCAGAAAAGATTCCTCCAATTGAGCAATTTTTTGTTTAAGCGGAGCAATCTGTTTTTTATAAGCATCTTCAAAAACTTTAATTTCTGAATAAATAGCTTGTACCTCTTTCGTGAGTTGTTCAGCATCTGCAATGCGGTTGCTGTATTTATCATCTGATTCTTTCATATCTATTCGGTTATACTCTAATTGATTAATTCATATTTCAAAAATCTTGCAAGCGTATTTCTATCAACCTTACATATTTTTGCTATTTTACGCTGTGATATGCCTTCGTCAATCAATCCTTTTATCAAGGCATTTTTCCCATACAATTTATATTTGTCAGGAGAACTCTTTCTGCCTTTAGGACGACCAAGGACTACGCCTTCCAATCTCTTTCTGGCTAATGCTTCTTTAGTCCGCTGGCTAATCATGTCACGTTCTATTTCAGCAGCAATTCCGAAAGCAAAAGCAAGAACCTTACTTTGTATGTTATCTCCAAGTTCATATCCGTCTTTTACTGTATAAACCTTAACTTCATGAAGCATACAGAACTCCAATATTCGCATAATCATGAATAATTTTCTACCAAGACGGGAAAGCTCGGATGTAATAATCACATCCCCTTTTTGCAATTTCTTCATAAGTTTGCCCAATAACCGTTTTTCAGGCTCCTTCGTCCCAGATATGCCATCATCAATAATCCAATCATCAACTGACATCCCCAAGGATTCCGCTTTTTTGCAGACTCCTAACTTCTGATTATTAGAGTCCTGCTCGTCCGTACTTACTCTTAAATATCCGTATATCATAATACTGATTCTATTAATTGCATGGCTTCCAAACCATAATGTTTAATAATTATTTCCTTCATAGACATGCACTCCCATTCTTCAGGATACATATTCTGCAATCTATTGTCTAACGCAATTATATCAATTACCAATCTATTATTGATAGCTGATAACAGTGCATCATGTAAGTCTATTATAGGTATATTCGGCAGTAATCTCTGAAATTTCTTTCTGAACTCCGCCCATTCGTTGACTTTATAAATATTCATCACATTCTGTTCATTATGCATTGATTGATGCCTGAAATCCTCCATGTCGATTTGGTATAATATTTCTTTATGTCAAATATGTCGCACATTATACACGCTGAATTTATACGCTTATTCTTTCTAACCCCAGCGCACTTAACTGGGTATCCTTGAATATTCTTACTTATATTCATTTTTATTTTGGTTATATTTAAAGTTCACGCATCAACAGAACATCATTATAAGCATCTGCATCTATTTTTTTTGAGCAGATGCTTTTAATTTTGAATCCAGCTTCTAAAATATCAGCAAGATCTGTATCTGATAAGAAAGAACTCCTTATCTCAACGTATTCACCAGGCATTGTCAAGCCTACAATCTCTTTTTGTATCCAATACCTAACCCACCTATGTGCGCTTAGGAGATTGAAGATGATTTTCTCTATATTCATATTTATTCGATTACATTACAAAACATGTACAACCATATGCTCCACCTTCAGGCATTCCCCCGAAATCAACCCTGATACACAATTCTCCACAAATGACAAATGGCTTATCGCTTATCACTTTACCATAGACACCATAATGTTCGTGAAAGACCTCTGACCCCGGTTTCATTGAGTCCAGTGCCTTTTTCATTTTTTCGGAGGTATAAACGGTTATCCATCTGTTGGAATAATTGTAATAAAGCAGTCCGACACCGAGAGAATCGCACATCTTCAATACGGTTTCTTCCACCTGCTGCCTGCTAAAGACAACGCTGGTCTGTAGCTTCTGCACCTTAACGTCCGGAAATTTCTTTTTGAATGTTGTTTTCGTTACCATAAATCTTCATTTTTTATTAGTTCATCTGATTCAAAAGTGCTATTAATGCAGTGCCGTGTTTCAGGGTCACAGCTTAATTCTTCATCAGCGCAATGGCTACACAAGGTGTGGGTTTCATCTATCCACCAACAATTGCCTACTCGTGGATTAAAGCAAGGATCGTCATCGGTACAACCACAAATACGGCAAACACCTTTGGTTAACTCATTCTCATTCATACTTTAAAAATAATGGTGTGATGTACATAGGGATGGAAATTTTTGCTTGGTAGAATATCCCGCCAGTTCCAAGTTAAAGATGTCCTCTTCGATTTCTTTCCACGCCGAATATATACCATACATACATTCACGCGCATAGAAAGGCGGCTTGTAGGGGGCGCATACACAGATTATCTGCACATGTGATTTTCTGTTGTATGATACCAGTTTCGTCTTGGAATCGTCGAATAAATCTCCAACGACATGTTGGCCAGGACGGATATTGTAACAGTAACTGTTGTCCTGATACATGGTCAAGGGTCTCCCAAGGATATGTCGGGAAATCTGTCATTTTCATGTCTCTCATATTACCGTATATTAGATAGACACCCAATTGCAAATCCTATTATTCCAATATTTATCATCAAGATGATAATATCAAAGAGAAAGAGAATTCGGTAAGGTCCGGATGCTTTCCGCATTGCCCAGACACATAGTATCAAGGCGGCCACCAATGCAATCAGAGATGTCCATAAAAAAACAATCACATTACTCATCACTGTCCTATTTTTGCAAATTCATCTATCTTATCTGCCAAGGCATAATAGCCCATCACCTTTTCATAGGATATGATACAGACAATACTGTCACTGTCATGCTCCACAAGAATAGTCCACTGTCCACCCTTGGCATTCTCATATACCTCGAGCCGAACCGGACGGCTGCGTGGATATTTCTCATTCATAACCTTAATCTGGTGCTCGATGTCACACTTCAGTGCATCCAAAGAACATTCGTCAGCAATCAGATGTCGGTCAAACTGTTGCACGTATATCTGTAATGCCCTGCCTTTTTTGTTGACACTGGCATAAGTCTTGATGTTGTCTATAAAGTATCTCATAGCATTCAGATCTTATGTATTTACCAAGTATTGCTCCATAAGTTCGGGGATATCTTCTATCATCTTCAGCATGCACTCATGCGGTGCATCGAGAAATGAAATAACAAGGATACTAAGGTCCTGGTCTATCTGCCGAACTTCGTCTACCTGCAGGTAGTCCAGCGCATCAACGGCATCGACGAAAGGAAGATGGCTCTTGAGTGCAAAGCCACAGTTGCATATTACTCTGCCCGAAGCCGTCGGACGTGGAATCCATATCCTGAACTGTCCGTCAGGAGTGGAAATGGAGGAAAAACCTTTGTTATTATTCATATATTCTGTTTATTAAGTTAGTAAATCATCGTCTCATATAGGGGAATCGAACCCCAGTCGCGGCAAATCTTAAGTATACCGCTACCATTTGAATGCAGTATGAGGGGCCGGACTATCTTCGCAGACCGCCACAGCCATAGAATACACATTAAACACAGATGGCACACCTCACGGTGGGCTTATTTCATTTGATTCCGATGCCAGTAGGAAATCATCTCACCCACATTGCGAACCTTGATTTTTGCCTTGATATTCTCCCGATGGCGGTTAACCGTACAAGGCGAGATATGTAGCTCTGCCGCAATTTCATCAGTTTGGCAGTTGGAGGCAATGAGCCGGAATACATCCATCTCGCGATCGGTCAGTGCTGTATCAAGCTCCGGTCTGCATATCACCCCTTCATGTTCACATTCACCCCGTAACGGGCATTTGACCTCCTCGAATACAAACTGTCCATCCTTGTTAATGTCAAGATTGTACTGGTCATACTCTCCGAAATTGCATCGGATGAAACGATGAACTACCCGGAATTCATAATGCCAACGATTCATCGTGCTGGCTGAATAGAGCTGCATCAGCCGGGCATGTGCTTTCGGATATCTGTCCCTGATGACAGCAAGCATGTGTTCGATAGTCGGGCGGTCAGCCTCCTTGAGAACAACAGCCGGCTGCCCGAACTCTTTCATCATCACATCACCTTCAGGGGTGTTGTAGAATTCAATATTGGAGATAAATGCTACCATATAATTTGAGTTGCTACACGTCCTTTTCTAATTTCATACCCAACACCTAACAAAGCTCTTTCATATTCAGGTTTTAAACGTCTGCTACTTATGAGGTATCTTGTTTTTCCGCTGCGTACCGCCGCCTCTACTTCAGACATTATACGTTTGAACTCTTTGGGCATCGTTTCCATCATCTTCTCATGTGCAGAAATCATTTGCTTATCCATAATTATTTATTGAGTTAATAATATCATTTATCAAAGCTGCTTCCAGCGGTTTAAACGTATTGTATCGGAGCTTATAATAAAAAGTAGTATAAGACATACCGCTTTCGGAAAGTACTTTTTCTCTAAGGTCAGTCTTTTGCTTTTCGGTCAGTGCATTGTAATGGTCTCTAAGTACCATTTCTTTCAGATTTTGTTCTTTTTTCATGCTTGGTATAATTATTAGTGCCATATTTATACTGCAAACATAAAACATATTTGAGAAAATCGCAAGTAAAAATTGAGATATTGCCATTTTTTATTGAGATTATCTCAATTTAAAATCGAAAGTATTATGATAACTTTATAATTATGAATGCAATAGATAATATAAAAAAAATACGTCTTGAAAAAGGTATTCCACAAAAGAAAATTGCGGATGCCCTAAATCTTGATAATGCTGTTATAAGCAATATTGAGAATGGCAAACGTGAGTTGAAAGTTAGTGAGCTTGAGATTATCGCAAATTGTCTTGAAGTAAGTATTATTGATTTATTTACATACCCTGACAAATACGTACCTCTTAAGAACATAGATGATGAAATAGCCGCCACCTTAACAATACAACTAAAGAGAGAAAAAAAAGATCAAGTGCTAAAGTTGGTATTCGGAGATAATAATCTTGAAATATTAAATAAATAAACGGGTGGTAGACATAAATAGACAATTATAGAGGAATAGACGGTTATTTAATACCGTAAATAGTAAATAATCAACAATTTATAAGTATCGGTGTTTTTCCCGCTACCCCGACAGAAATTAATAAGCTACTGATTTTTCAGTAGCTTATTTTTGTATATACCCTCTTTCCCACTTATCCAAATAGCAGCGTAAAGCAACTCCCTTTTCCCACAGTAGACTGCACCGTGATATTCCCTCCATGCCGGTTCATCACTTGTTTACATAAACTGAGCCCGATGCCCGAACCGGAAGGCTTGGTGGTGAAGAACGGTACAAAAATCTTATCTTGCACTTCCGGCAGAATGCCTTCACCATTGTCACTGACAGTGATTAGGCATTGCCACGAGAGGGCGGGTAGCATCTTCACTTCTATCCGGGGATGCTCTTTCCTGCTACATGCCTCTTTGGCATTTTTAATCAGATTAATCAGTACTTGTTCTATCTGTGTCCGGTCTATCTGGAGTATGCGGTCGGCCTCCGGAAGCTCTATCCGGATATACTCTTCCGAAAACAGCTTCTGCAAATCCTGCAACAGCTCGCGGACGGCAACCGGACGACGGACGGGGGCGGGAAGTCTTGTCAGCTTCCGGTAATTCTCCACAAACTCCAACAACCCCTTACTACGGCGGTGGATAGTCTGCATTCCCTGCCGCATGACGGGATAGTTCTTTTCCGACATTTCCCGCTCGCTCAAGGTTTCGGAGAGGGAGATGATGGGAGTGATTGAATTCATTATTTCGTGCGTCAGCACACGTATCAGCTTTTGCCACGCTTCCATCTCATTGCGTTCCAGCACGCGGGTACGGAAATTCCTCATCGCTTCGGAAAGCTCGTCCACCATATCCTCCATAGACCGGTTCTTGTAGGGAGAACGGAACGACAGCATCATGTCGTCATAGCGTAGGCTCTCTGCCAGATGGCGCATCATGCGCACTTGCATCATCTGCAGGCGGTACAGATGAACGGCAATCGCCAGCAATATCAAAAAAGCCATCAGTGCACTGAACCACAGTCCGGCATCCACCAGCAGATAAACGCCGACCGAAAGGAAGGCTATGCCGATGATGTGCAGTGCCACAATCAATGAATATCGTTTCATAAGCCCAGTTTTTCAAGTTTCCGGTACAAGGCGAAGCGAGTAATGCCCAAGTATTCGGCGGCACGGGTCACATTTCCTTCACTGAGCCGCATGGCACGTTCCACAGCCTGCCGTTCCAATTGCTCCAAGTTGAGGACTTCTTCTTCCTTCTTCTGACGGGAAACGGAAGCTTGGAACATAAAGTTCTCCGGACGAAGCAGAGAACCGTCTCCCAATATGACAGCACGTTCCACTGTATGCTGCAACTCACGTACATTACCCGGCCAGGCATATTTCAACAACTTGTTTTTCGCCTCCCGGGTCAGCCCGCGCATCTCTTTCTGATATTTGCGGGCATACCGTTGCAGGAAATACTCTGCCAGCAGGAGGATGTCGTTTCCGCGTTCCCGCAGAGGTGGAATATGCAACTCGATGGTGTTGATGCGATACAGCAGGTCTTGGCGGAAGTCTCCTTCGTCCACCAGCCGACGGATGTCTGCATTGGTGGCGCAGATGAGCCGCACATCAATGGGCGTAGCCTGCGTACTTCCCAAACGACTGATACAACGCTTTTCGATGGCAGTCAGCAATTTGGCCTGCATGGGCAGGGAAAGGTTACCTATCTCGTCCAGAAAAAGCGTACCGCCGGTTGCCACTTCCATACGTCCAACTTTCGCTTTCCGTGCATCGGTGAAGGCGCCTTTCTCGTAGCCGAACAACTCGCTTTCGAACAACTGTTCGGGAATACTGCCGAGGTCTATCGTGACAAACGGCTTTCCATAGCGGGGAGAATTGCGGTAAAGCATACGGGCAATCACATCCTTTCCGGTTCCATTCTCACCTAATATAAGAATGTTGGCATCCGTATCGCGCAACTTCTCCACAGTAGAGAAAACTTGCTGCATGACGGGAGAATCACCGATAATAATCTCTTCGGAGCCTCCCGCTGTGGCATTGCTCAGAACTTCCACCTGCTCCTTCAGCAGATTTATCTCGGTCCGCGAACGACGCAGCTTCATGCCCGAAGAAAGGGTCGCCAACAATTTTTCCTTCTCCCACGGCTTGGGAATGAAATCCGTAGCCCCCGCTTTGATGGCACGCACTGCCTTGTCCGTATCCGCGTAGGCAGTCATGAAGATGACCACTGCTTGCGGGTCGATACTCAGAATCTGCTTCAAGCTATCGAAACCTTCCTGACCACTGATGGCATCACGGCTGAAATTCATATCCAGCAGAATAATGTCCGGACGGAAAGTGGTCATAAAATGCTCGATGCGGTCGGGAGTCACTGCCACTTTTATCTTCTCGGCGTAGGGTTCGAGAAGAAGGTTCAGCGCAAAAAGGACATCCTCGTTATCATCTACAATCAATATTTTACCAAACTGTTCCATATCTGTTTTCTTTTCGTGCAGGCAAGGCCTACACAATCCCACATCTCTTGTACGGGCAAAGATTTCAAAACTCGCTCACATACGGATAACTTTGGAGAAAATAATGTAAAGTGTTTGATAGCAAAAGGGATATATCGTTTTGTACCACATTCTTCCGCAGGGGGCTTTTAGCAAGTTTTAGGTGGAGTTAGGAGGACAAATCACTACTTATCCGTTGCCTTTTCGGGATAAAAAAGAGGCTTGAAAAACAAGCTTTCGTCTTTCATTGATTACCCCGTTTACCACCGCAAAGAACGCTGTTTTTTCCATGTCTGCTGACGCAAACTTAGTCATATTTTTCCGTATCAGAAAAAAAATACAGGCTTTGTTTGCAGGCCGAGGGGTCTTATTCTACGTTCCGCTATATTTTTCATGCCGTTCATTTGCTCTGCATATAATAATTTTGCAAACAAAGGAATTGGTTATGAATCAGGCAAATGTAAAGGTGTCGTTCTACCTGAAAAAGAGCGAGGCGGATGCCGACGGGAATTGCCCCGTAATGGCAAAGTTGAATGTCGGAAAATATTCCGAAGCGGCATTCAGTGTAAAGATAAAAGTCCCGCAATCCCGCTGGTCTTCGGGACGCGCTTCTGGAAAAAGCGTGGCGGCAAAGGAAATCAACAACCGGCTGGATGAGATACGTGCGATGGCATTGAATATCTATATGGAACAGTCGGCTGTCCGTGACGGTGTGACGGCCGAAGAGGTGAAAGGCATACTGCTTGGAATGGCAAGCGGGCAGGAAACGCTTCTGGGATATTTCAGGCGGTTCATCCGCAACTTTGAAAAGCGTGTGGGGATAAACCGTACGGTAGGAAGCCTGAGAGCCTATAGCAATGCCTATAGCCATATCGAAAGATTCTTGCAGGCGCAATACAAGCTCTCCGATATTCCGTTTTCTGCGTTGGACCGTTCTTTCATTGACAAGTATGATTTGTATCTCCGGACGGAACGGAACCTCGCTCCCGGAACAATCATCAACCTGACCGTCCAACTGAAAACCATTGTCGGAGAGGCCATTGCTGACGGTGTTATTACCGCCAGCCCGTTCATGGGCTACGAGCCGGTGCGCCCGAAGCACGTGCAGAAATATCTCACGGCAGAAGAGTTGCACAGGATTATGACCACCCCGCTTCACAGGCAGACCCTCTATCATGTCCGTGACATGTTCCTTTTTTCCTGTTTTACCGGCATTCCATACGGAGATATGCGCCTACTGACAAAGGACAACCTATGCCTTGCGGAAGATGGAATATGGTGGATCAAGAGTGCCAGGCAGAAAACCAAGATAGAATTTGAGATTCCTCTTTTGGATTTACCGTTGCAGATTCTGAAGAAATATAGCGGTACAGCTCCCGGTGACAAGCTGCTGCCGATGTATTGCAATTCCACGCTGAACCTCTACTTGAAAGAGATTGCCCGAATCTGCCACATTGACCGTCCGTTGGTCTTCCATTGCTCACGGCATACATACGCAACGGAAATCACACTCTCTCATGGGGTCCCCCTTGAAACGGTCAGCAGGATGCTCGGCCATAGTCAGATAGAGACCACACAAATCTACGCGAAAGTGACCGATGAGAAGATAGACGCCGACACCAAGGCATTGAACCGAAAAATCTCGGAGCGTTTTTCTGTCGTCATTTAATAACCTTTTAAATGGAAAGAATATGGAAAAGAATACTGAAAAACAGAATGTCAAACGACGCAGCACTTTTGCCGTGCTGTTTTATATTAACCGCACGAAAGTGCGAAAGGACGGAATGTGCCAGCTATTGTGCAAGGTGAGCATTGATGCCGAATGGGCACAGATAGGAACCAAAGTCTCTGTCAATCCGGACATCTGGAATCCGGAGAAAGGCCGTGCCAACGGAAGGAGCGAGAATGCCGTTACCGTGAACCGTGCCATAGATGACCTGACACGTGAGATTGCCGGACATTATGAGCGGATAAGAAACAGCCTGGGGTTCATCACGGCTGAACTGGTCAAAAACGCAGTCAAGGGTATCGGACAGAAACCGCTTACCCTGCTGGCTCTTTTCAGGGAGCATAACGAGGAGTTCAGGAAACGGGTCGGGATAGACCGCATACAGGAAACATACGACTCCTATCAGCGTTCCTACAAGCATCTTTCCGCTTTTGTCCGGGAAAAGAAAGGCGTGGAAGATGTGACGCTGCGAAGCCTTGACCGGACGTTTTATGACGATTTCGAGGTATTCCTGCGGACTGACCGCAACCTGAAACCCAAAAGCGTGCATGAACACCTGTACCGTTTGAAAAAGCTCACGATGCGGGCTGTGAGCCAGGGCACGTTGCGACGCGACCCTTATTGCCGCCTGCATCCCGAACTGCCCAAAAGGAAGAGCCGCCACATGAAACTGGAAGACCTTAAAACACTCATGACCACTCCGGTGGAGAAACCGCAACTGCAATTCGTGCGGGATATGTTCATCTTTTCAACCTTTACCGGACTGGCGTATGCGGATCTGAAACGGCTTTCGGACAAGGACATCACGCAGGCCGGCGACGGCACATGGTGGATTCATATCCACCGGAAAAAGACCGATACGCTCTCTTCTGTCCGTCTGCTGGATATTCCTCTTCAAATCATAGAGAAATACCGCGGCCAAAGAAGCGGAGACAAGGTGTTCAATATTTATGCCCGCAGGTATTTTATCCTGTTGACTAGGGAATTGGGGCAGGTATATGGTTTTGATTTGACCTTTCACCAGGCCCGGCATAATTTCGGTACCCACATCACCCTTTCGCTCGGCGTTCCGATAGAGACGGTAAGCCGGATGATGGGACATACCTCTATTTCCACCACGCAGATTTACGCGCAGGTTACGGACACGAAAGTGGACGAGGACATGAAACGGTTGAGGTCCACAGGTTTCGGAAACAGGATAGACCTTTGCGAGGAGGATTTCACCGTCAGGAAAAAGCGGAAAATAAAATCACCGGCTGTATGAAATGGAAAACGGAGAAACTGCCTGCTGTCAGCCGGGCAGTTTCTCCGTGCTTGATTAAAGAAGCAGTACTATACCCAGCGCTGTTCCTCCCGGCACCGTTTGTAGGCATCGTCCAGTATTTTCATGATATCGGACTCTTTATAGAGTGCCTTCCCTTGCACCAGATAGTAAGGGATTACACCGAATGTACGGTATTCCTGCAATGTACGCCTGCTTACCCGCAGGACTTTGGAAAGTTCCTCGTCCGTAAGGAAACGTTCACCGTTGAAGAGTGATCTCGGTACATCTTCCATTACTGAAAGCATCCTCTCCATTTTCTCCAGTCCCTGGAACATCACGTCAATGCGTGGGTCTTTCTTGTCTATAAAATGATAGCTCATAATTTGCTCTTTATTAAAGGGTGGTAACTCAATTCCAATAATCTCCGTATATCTTCCGGTTTGTAGAAAAGCTTGTTCTTGATGCGACTGAAAGGAAGGAGACCTTTGGCACGATACGCCTGAAGGGTCTTTTTGTTGATGCGGAGTACGTCGCACACCTCCTGGTTGTCCAGCCAGTTTTTCAGGCCGAGATCCTCGACCGGACGGCACAGGCGTGTCACCCGGTCCTCAAATTCGCAAAAACGGACACGCAGTTCTTCAAAAGTCTGTTTGTCAATACATACAAGTTCCATATTCTTTCATTTATATTAATTTTCCATCTGTTTTTTCAGTCTCGCCGGCAAACGCCTGCCCTTTTGGTTGAGGAACGCCTCGAGCTCGGAGGACTTGTAATAGGTACGCCCGTCTATCATGTAATAGGTCACGAGTTTCTTCTGGCGGTACCGCGCGAGAGTGCGTTTGGTAATGCCGAGCAGCTCGCACATGTCCTGGTTGTCCAGCAGCTTGTCTCCGTCAAGCGCGGAGGTCTGGCGGTTCATACGGCTCAGCCTGTCTTCAATCCTGTCGAACCTTTCCATAATCTGATGAAGCATCATCTGGAAGGTCTCACGGTCTGTCTGTATCATAATACGGTCTGTCTTTAAAGTGTAAATAATTGACTGGTTACACCTTGTCGCGCAACAGGTTATATTATGATATAGGGCTAACGGCGTGCCAATGGCTCTGTATTTCACGAAATAACATAGCTATTCCGTTGAAATACAGTACAATAAAAAATAAAGGAGAAATATTTGATGGGAAATTAACCTTGCAGGATGCAAGGATTCTCGCAATCTGCAAGTTACATCCTGCAAGGATTACGATAAATCAGACGGCAGATGCCACCAGGCAGGACAACGGCCTTGTGTAACTGCCATTGCCGGACGGGAAAGATGGCCTGTATGGAATTCCCTTTGCCGGCGGAATAAGGAAAAAGGTAGATAATAAGTTCTTCCACAAGATTGTAATGGAAGAGGCCACGCAGGAGATCCAATGTTTCTGCATCAGAAACTTCTGCCAGGTAGATAAAGGAATCGCCTTTAGTGTCTTTTTCACAAAGAAGGTCTAGTATGTAATGGGGTAAAATCCGGGCATCACAACGCTCCCGCCAACGGGCAAAACCTTTCCTGTGGTTCATTACCCATCGCATCAGCACGTTGTCGGTTTCCGGCAGGAAGCCGTCCAGTGTCATCGCCGTTACAGCTTGGACTTTTGGCATAAATTCTGTTTTGATACCGGACCGTAAGCCGTCAAAAAAAGAAGCGTGCAAACACGCTACTTCTAATGGAGGCTCTGGAATGCCTTTGAAAGGAATAGGTGAATGCACGCTATGCGTAGGCATAGCATAAGCAATCACGCAATAGTTCCTTTCAATGTTAATTTTCCAGATTCCCATTAGAAACACCTTGCGGTCTTATGTCATATACAGTCAGCAATTGTCTTAGAGACAATATGTCGATTTTTCTCTATTTGTTTGCAAATGTACACATATTCAGTGAGATTTGCACTAACGGCAGGCTCATTTTTATTTCACCCCATATTTCTTCATCTTCCGGTACAGTGTTGCCGGGTTGATGTTCAGCAGTGCGGCAGCCTGTTCCCGGTGTCCGTTGCAAGCTTTAAGAGCATTGATAATATTCATTTTCTCCAATGACTCATCCTTCAACGGCTGAATTGCCGGGGAGTGCGTATCTCCACTTTGGCGGATCTCAATATCCAATCCTTCCATATCCAGCATCGGAGTCTCCGCAATCAATACAGCACGTTTGATCCGGTTCTGTAAGTCCCGGACATTGCCCGGCCATGAATAGGTAAGCATCCTGCGCTTGGCATCTTCCGTAAAGCCTTGTGTTTCCCTTTTCAGTTCTTTCGAATGGCGTTCACGGAAAAACTCAGCCAAAGGGATGATGTCTTCCGGACATTCCGCCAATGAAGGCTGACGTATCTCGAATTCGCAAAGGCGATGGTAAAGGTCTTCCCTGAACCGCCCTTCCTTGATGGCCAGTTGCAAATTCTCATTTGTGGCGGTAACGATACGCACGTCCGCTACCCGTTCCTTGTCACTGCCTATCGGAGTATAGGTATTTTCCTGTAACACGCGCAGCAGCATGGACTGAATCTCATAGGACATTGTACCTATCTCGTCCAGAAACAGTGTTCCACCTTTCGCCATGTCGAAATATCCGGTCTTGGCGGTGTCGGCACCGGTAAATGCCCCTTTCTCGTGACCGAAGAACAACGAGGCGGCCAGTTCACGTGGCAGTGCCCCGCAGTTCACCGCCACGAAAGGCATCTCCCGGCGTTCGCTACTCAGATGGATGCTCTGTGCCACCGACTCCTTCCCTGTACCGTTGGCACCAAGTACCATCACTGACATTTCCGATGGAGCTACCAGTCTGGCAAGTTTCTCCACTTGCAGGATCTTCGGACTTGTACGGTGAAACAGTACCTTTTCCTGTTTCCGCACCGTAACCATGGGGCGGAACACATCTTCTGCCAGTTCCAGCAGATGTTCCTTGCGTACCGGCTTGGGAAGGTAGTCTATCGCTCCCAACTTAATAGTGCGTACCACATCGGGAACCGACACATACTCGGTCGTGATGATGAAAGGAATATCCTTTCTTTCCTTGCGCAGCCATTCCAGTAGAGATATTCCGTCCCCTTCGGGTAGACGTACGTCCGATAGAATCAGATCAAATTGTATTTTGCGTATCAGTGAACGGGCTATCGGTTCGTTCATAGCTGTCACGACATCATAACCAGCTTGTGCAAACCAGTCCTTCTGCATCTGAGACAGGCTGATATTGTCTTCAACTATCAGTATTTTCCGTTTCATTTGTCTGTCTTTTTATTTCATTTTTTGCTGCTGCCATCAACATATCGGTATGATTTATTATCCGTTGAGTATATTCTTTTAAAGCAGTGTCACTGGCCCTTTCATCTTTTAAAAGGGAACGATAAGCAAACAACATTTCTTCATTATGTAATAATTCCCACATCGGCAGCATACGGTGAACCGTTTCACGCAATTTCTTCCTATCACAATTTTCTATGGCCGAATTGAGTTCTTCAACATCTTTTTTCGACTGGTCAATAAAGGAACATAATAATTTTATCTTATCGCTCACCTCACACAACATCATGCTGAAATCTACATCATGCTTTTTGTCAGGGCAACCTCTTTCTATAGTTGACAACAGACCGATCAACTCTGTAGATGAGAACGGCTTATAAATACAGGCTGTAAATCCGGCATTCAAAAAAGCATCTTTCTCCTTCTCTCCACGTGCAGTCATAGCGACAATGGGTATAGTCTTTGAATTGCCAATACTTGAGTTACGTAACAAAGTCAACAATTCAACCCCGTTGGTGTAAGGCATCAGGATATCTGTAAGCAACAGGTCATAATCTTTTTCCCGCATGGCTTTTACTACCTCTTTGACTGTGGTACAAGTTGTACAGGCCATGCCATTACGCTCTAACATTTCTTTAATGACAGCTTGCAGCATACTGTCGTCATCAATAACAAGTACATTGTGATGCAGGTGTGTGGAATGCGTCGGGACATGTTTTTCGCTTTCCAACGGTTCATCCGTTTCCGGCATGGGAAGGGTCACACGAAATGTGCTTCCACAATTAATCAAACTTGTTACTTCTATTGTCCCATCAAGAAGATTGACAAGTCCTTGCGTGATCGGAAGCCCCAATCCGAATCCGTCCGCATTGGTTGCAGAGGTCTGGCGTTCAAAAGGACGAAAGATACGGGAAAGTGTCTCCTCACTCATACCAACACCGGTATCCACTATTTCCATGACCAGCAGTCCATTGAGATAGTGCACATTGAAATTGATTGTGCCGGTCTCCGTGAACTTAACTGCATTGGTAAGCAGATTGTCTATAATCTGTTCTATGCGGTCTGCATCACCATATAACTTGACTTCCGTATCCTTAAAATCACAATTGAACAGGATACCCTTATTATTGATTATATGAGAAAAACCGGCAGCGGTACGTTCCAATAATTCATGCAGGTCGAATGGGACATCGTTCCGTATTTCTTTCGCCTCGTTTAACCGGTACACATCCAACAGGTTGTTAAGCAGATGTACCACATGCTTGCACACCCTCCTTATGTTATTCAGATGGATATTCCTCCGTTTCTTTTCACGTGTATCCATTGCCAGATCGGCACTGCCGTCAATGACATTCAAAGGGGCACGTATGTCATGCGATATGGTCAGGATAATATTCTTGCGCATTTCCAACAGCGCAGTGTTTTGTTGTATCGTATCTTCCAAACGCTTCCTTGTTCTTGCCTTTTCCCGTAAATCTTTTTGAATAATCAGATAGGATATGACAAGCAGAATAATGGCGGAGATAATCAGCCAGGAGATGACACATATGGAACGGTTGTAAGATTCTCTAAGATGACATTCCTTCGCTTCAAGTACACGTTCTGTCTGGTTGTTCATCGTGGTTATCAGATGGCGAAGCTTTCGGTTAAGTTCCTTGTTGTGGTTGCGGAGGCTATCGGTATAAGCATTGATACTTTCCTGCCGTTCTTCCTGCATGGATAGCAATTCCTTGTTCAATGTCTTGAGAATTGTAGATGCGGAAGGAACTATCTCCAGAGTTTCTTTTGCCCCTAAAAATCCTGTAAAACCTTTCTTTTTACGAATAACAGTACGCGGTTGAGCTTCCGCTGGTAAATGAGAGAATTGCATACCTTCCTGACTGTTCTGACTATGGAAAAGTTGCATAATTTGGTATAAATGCTCTTCTTTACTGGATAATAGATAGCGCAGCGAGTCTATTTGACTTTGGCTGACAAATTCCTCATACCCCTTGTGCATGGCCTGCAACATGGAATCGATATGCAGACGAAGAGAATGATAGTTCGCAAAATCCTCCTCTTCCCAAGAAAGGGCTGTTTCACCATAAGTTGAGAGAATCGTGATGTGATGCTGGACTATATTTCCATTGTGTTGAACCCGATGAATTGTTTGTGCCTCAGTTTCAATCACCAAAACCCTATTCCGCTCACGTACCATGATTATAATCATACCGATTATAGCCACAATCAACACCATATATCCAAAGATGATTTTATATTGAATACTCATTTATCAATATTTGCTGTTTATTTAGACACTATATGTATGTGGAAAGCAACCAGTCCTTCTATCCGAAATTTAAGGGTGGCTTGTATAAACGGTAATATGTCTGTTAGTACGAAAACGATTGGGTATATTGTATTCTAAAATCATAGTGTACTTTGAACTGCGATAATAAGGCTGCGGAAACTCTATTGTTTCGTATGAAATGAGAGTATTTCCATTTCTTCTGTATTACTTGTCTCCTTTCAAGGGTATAAATCCTATTTGTTCCAATTGGGCGATTTTTTGATCCGACAAGCTTCCTCTTCGATAATTCCGTCTTTGAACCGTACACCAACGCCCCAACGCCCCTTCACGACATCCAGGCCACCGTCCATTTTGGACATGAAACTGGTGCAACTGTTCCAAGTAGCTTCGCCAGACCTGCTCCACCGACCAGACAAATCCTATTCGATCTAATAGTGTTTGACGATTAGGGGAAAGTTTCCCTTGCTTGCGCATTTTCCGCTGTGTACTGCACCACTCGCCCAAATAGCCTTCGGCTGATTTGGGAAAGCGCTGCTGTTTGTCGAGAAAGATTTTCAACGCTTCATAATTTTTCATCCATTCACCGTTCAAGTCCTGACTCCACACAAATCCGATCTCATCCAACACACGAATGCGTTCTTTGCTCAAACGTCCTTTCTTACGTCTTTCCCGTTGAGTATAACACCAGGTAGCCAAGGCACCATCCTCCCGTTTGGGCCAGCGACCTTGAGTCGCAAAGAAGACTTTCAATGATTGGAATTCCTTCATCCAGTTTGAATCCAGCAGGTTCCATTCAAAGCCGACAGACTCCAGCAGTTTGTAACGCTCCTCCGAGAGTCTGCCCCGTTTGTAAGCCATGCGCTGCGTATTGCACCACAAGCCCAGCTTCCCCTCTGTAACCGAAGGCCAGTCATTTTCTTTCTTACGGAACTCAATAAGCCTCTCATACATGATCTGCCAAGGTTCCAACTCTGTCAATATCTCCTCAATACGAAGCCGTATGTCTGATAGGAAACCTGTGGTCAGAAAAGAGGTCACCCCTTCAAATCCCTTGGGTGAAGGCTGACAGGCAAGGCGTTCCATGTGCAAGGCCATCATGTCATATACAGATTTGCCCGATAGGTTGTTCACAAAATCCAATACGACAGGCTGTTTCCCGCTTCCGGCATCCAAGCAACGGCCCAGCTGTTGCAGGGTAACAATATAGGATTCTGTCCGCCGTAGAAACATGACGGCATCTATGCCCTCCACATGCAGTCCTTCTATCAGCATATTGACAGAGAACAATACATGCAATTTCCCAGATTCTTTTTGGAAAACCTTTAGTATTTGATTATTAGTCCGTTCGCTTTGAGTGTGATGGATCTCAAATGGTATGATTACCCGTCCGGCTTGTGTCAGCCAGCCACACACCTCAGGAACCATCTGTTTCAGATCGGTAAGATCACGGCAAAAAACCAGCAGTTTACATACATCTTTGGGCAAGAACTTTCGGATTACCTCAGGAGCTCCTAACGCCCCTTTAAAATCAACGCGAGCCACATCCAGTTTCTTTTGGACTTGTTCTTTTCGTCGAATTGAACATCCGCTTCGATCCAATCGCTTTTGTAAACGATTCAGTTCACCGTCTAATCCATAGGCACTTTGTACCAGGATTGGGACTGGTAAAATACGGTAATACCAAGCCTGAGGTAAGGTAAGTTCATAAAACAGATTTCCCTCGAAATAAAGATCCACCGTATCAATCATTCCCTCCGGGCGAATAGGAGTCGCCGATGTTCCTAATATATAGGCCTGCGGATTGGATTCAATTACCTCCTGCAAAGCAGCCCCCCATATTTCTGCACCGAAATGATGAAACTCATCAATCAAAATATGATCTGCTTTGAGTTGTTTATCATTTTTTCGATAATATATCAATGACTGAAACGTTCGATAGCAGATATAAGGAGAGGTAAAGCCTACCGCTTTTTTGATCTCCTCCAGGATTGTGACATTTGGAGCAAATACGCAAATTCGTTCTGTGGCATGGTCTGATATATAACGAGCCAGCAGATATGACTTTCCCGTCCCGGTCGCTTGCACAACGGTACCGATACGATGCTGTTCAAAGCCTTTTATAATAGCACGATAAGCTTTCTCGTTATGCGGGTAAAGTTCTACATGTCTGCCGGAATTAAGGCTTCTGAGGTAGTTGTCGTCAGAAACAGTCAAACCATGCAACTCATAAGCCAACGCCTCTTTCAGAAATCCACCATGAGCTACAATCCGAAAATAAAGACTCCCTTTACCTTGGGTTAATACTGTAAACTCCTCATAATATCTCTCAACATCCGTTCGGGTCAAGGGGCGAATATTCCAAACCTCTTTAGCAATAAAATGTACCATTCCCGGCTTGAATCCGACCCATAGGAAGCCGTCCGATTCTATTACGTGATAAGCAAGTTTTCGATAATAAACCGATAACGAAGAAACCATGTTATACAATCAATGTTTTCAAGATATCAAAAGAACAAAAAGTGATGTACAAGACGCAGTTTGTTCCAACACTTCTTGTTCTTTCTTCATTCCCATACGAAATAGCATAAGATAAATTCTTAATGGATTAACACCGGAATATTTTGATACTATCCACTGAACATTTGCATTTTTGGAATGCAATATAAATTTTGATTCTCCCATAAACTCGATTTTCATAATCAATGGAAGAATCACAAAAGCCCTTGCCTTTTATAATACTGAATTTTGTGTAAAATATTTAATCGGATTTGATTATCTGAAAGTTCTAGCCAAACTTTGTATCTACTTTTGCCAATTCCAATCAAACAATTCCACATCATCTTCAAGAAGATCGCTTCCGGTTTGCGTTTCTATCAGGGTCAAGTCATTTATGGCTTTTAGACCGTGGCGCATATCTTGAAGGATACAAACAGTATCTCCCCGTTTAACTGGGGTAATTTTTCCTTCTATAGCCAACAGTCCCTCTCCGTCAACAACCGTCCATACCTCTTTCCGTAGATGATGAGCTTGATATGTGAGACTTTTTCCTGCCTTTATAATCAATTGCTTCGTCAACGACTGAAAGCCATCTGAATATTGAACATTATGAATAATCTTGTATTCTCCCCAATGTCTTTCCTCATACATTGGACAACACTGTAGCCGGTCTGCATATTTTTTTATGTTCTCGCTCTTGTTCTTTTCGGAAATTAAAATACCGTCATTCGATGCTGCAATCACCAAATCTTTGGTTCCTATACACATAATCGGAAGATCCAATTCATTAATGATATGTGTATTTTCCGCCTCTCCATCTGTGATAACATTACCTATTACATGGTCTTCCAACTCATCTGTAAGTGTATTCCAAGTCCCTAAATCTTTCCATTTGCCAGAGAAAGGAACTACTGCTACCAATTTGGCCTTTTCTGCCACCTCATAATCGAAACTGATTTTGGGGAATTCACTATATCTGTTACGGATTTCCGAAAAAGAAACAGTCCGGATATATTGCTCCACAATATTCATCATATATCCCAACTTAAAAGCAAATACGCCACCGTTCCAAAATGCATTTTCTTTTATAAGATATTCCGCTGTAGCTACATTTGGTTTTTCCGTAAACCGTTTGACCGAAAAGATTCCACCTTTCAGTTTCGATTCATCAGGCACTACATATCCATATTTAGCAGATGGATAGGTTGGAGTAATCCCCATAAGAACCAGCTCGGCTACATTGTCATCCACCGCATGCACCATCTGCTCAATAACTTTGAAATATCCAGCTTCCGTAAAAGGGTCACAAGGCATAACAACAACTACTTCTTCATCGGCACATGATTTCTCATATTTCAGATATGAAGCTGCCAAAGCAATGGCTGGAAATGTATCACGTCTTTCCGGCTCCACCACTACATCGATGTATTCACCCAGCTGATTGTAAATAACATCAGCCTGAGACAAGCTGGTAGCCACGGTTACATGACCTTTTAAATCGGATTCTCCCAATTGACGAATAACCCGTTGTACCATCGACTCTTTTTGACCATCGGGAGAATTGAGTAATTTTATAAACTGTTTGGAACGGCTGTTATTTGACAGAGGCCAAAGGCGTTTCCCAGAGCCTCCGGATAATAAAAGAATTTGCATAAATAATGTTTTAAATCGTTACCTTTCTGCACGCATGGGATTATGCAAGAAATCATCATAAGCCAATCGGATACCATCTTCCAATTCAGTTTGGTAAGACCACCCCAAAGCCATGGCTTTCGATACATCCAAAAGCTTTCGGGGTGTACCATTCGGACGTGTCGTATCCCACTTGATTTCGCCTGTAAATCCTACAACCTTAGCCACCAATTCTGTAAGATCTTTAATGGTCAATTCTTTACCGGTTCCTGCATTCACAGTTTCATTCCCCGAATAGTTGTTCATCAAGAACACGCACAGATTAGCCAAATCATCTACATATAGAAACTCCCGGAGCGGGCTGCCGTCACCCCAGCAAGTCACTTCATCCAGACCCGCCTCTTTCGCCTCATGGAAACGGCGAATCAAAGCAGGAAGTACATGACTATGTTCAGGATGATAGTTGTCATTGGGACCATAGAGGTTAGTCGGCATCACGCTGATGAAGTCTGTGCCATACTGTCGGTTCAAAAATTCGCAATACTTCAACCCCGATATTTTAGCCAAGGCATACGCCTCATTCGTTTTCTCCAGTTCTGATGTCAGTAAACAAGATTCCGGCATGGGCTGAGGGGCTAAACGCGGGTAGATACATGAAGAACCTAAGAACTCCAATTTTTTACATCCGTTCTTCCAAGCTGCGTGAATCACGTTCATCTCCAGTATCATGTTGTCATACATGAAATCAGCCAATGCAGATTGGTTGGCAATGATGCCACCTACTTTGGCAGCAGCCAAAAAGACATATTCCGGTTTTTCTTCCGCAAAAAACTTTTCCACAGCTTCTTGCCGTGTCAAATCCAATTCTGCATGAGTACGAGTGGTAATATTCATATACCCTTGCCGATGCAACTCACGGACAATGGCAGAACCCACCATTCCACGGTGTCCTGCCACATATATTTTTGCGTTCTTATCCATCATTTTACAATCCCTTTCTCCAGGTATTCAGCTAAGTTGGTATGCATTACACTGGCTACATGCTCCGCTGCCACCTTCCGCATATCATGTGCGACCATAATTTTCACCAGTTCCTCGAAAGAAGTAGATTGCGGATTCCAACCCAATTCATTCTTAGCTTTCGTAGGATCGCCCCACAAATTAACAACATCCGTAGGACGATAGAAATCTTCACTGACAGCTACCAGTACTTTTCCTGTTTTCACATCAATACCTTTCTCTTCTATACCTTCACCTTCCCAACGCAGTTCAATGCCGGCATAGTGGAATGCCAATGTAGCAAATTCGCGAACGGTATGCTGTACACCTGTTGCAATAACGAAATCCTGCGGTTTGTCCTGTTGAAGAATCAACCACATACATTCTACATAATCTTTAGCATATCCCCAATCACGTAGGGAATCCAGATTACCCAAATACAGACAATCCTGTTTCCCTTGTGCAATACGGGAAGCAGCTAATGTAATCTTGCGCGTTACAAAGGTTTCGCCTCTGCGTTCCGATTCATGGTTGAACAGGATACCCGAGCAGCAGAACATATTATAAGCCTCGCGGTACTCTTTTACAATCCAAAAACCATAAAGTTTAGCGATAGCATAAGGACTATAAGGATGAAACGGTGTATTTTCATTTTGAGGAACTTCTTCTACCTTGCCATAAAGTTCGGAAGTTGAAGCCTGATAAATCTTACAGGTTTTCTCCAGATGATTGGTACGAACCGCCTCCAATATGCGGAGCACTCCTACAGCGTCCACATCAGCTGTAAATTCAGGTGCATCAAACGACACCTGTACATGGCTTTGAGCAGCCAAATTGTAAATCTCAGTAGGCTGTACTTTACCCACTAATTTCACTAAAGACATAGAGTCCCCCATATCCGCATAGTGCAAGTGAAAATGAGGTTTCCCCTCTAAATGAGCAATACGCTCCCGATAATCAACTGATGAACGACGGATGATACCATGAACATCATATCCTTTGTCCAATAGAAATTCTGCAAGAAACGAACCGTCTTGCCCGGTAATTCCGGTGATTAAAGCTGTTTTCATCTTGTTATTTTTGTTAGTAATACTTCATGAATTTTATAAATATACCTCAATGATTCCAAAAAGGCATTACTGTATATGCCATTACGTTTGAATGCTTTTTGATGATCGGATATAATTTGTTTATGGCTGGCAAAGCCACTGGTGGAAGTCCCTCCTGTGCGCATGGTTACAAAATCCATTGGGATATATGTTGTCTGTATTTTATGTACGAAAATAAACCGTAAAAGACATTCAAAGTCGGAAGCAATCTTATAAGACAAATCAAAGCCACCATACTTATCATATATAATTTTGCGGCAGTAGAAACTTGGGTGTGCAGGCATAAAGCCAAGTCGCATCCAGCTACGGTGGAAAAGTCTTGACGAATAATAACGGACACATTTACCCAGGTCATTGCCATCCACGAAATGAATATCTCCATATACTGCATCCACTCGGTTGGTAGCAAGCTCTTTCTCTAATTTTTCCACTACATCCGAAGAAGTATAAAAATCATCCGAATTCAAGATACCAACCACCTCCCCCGTGGACATCCGAATCCCCTTGTTCATAGCATCATAAAGACCTTTGTCCGGTTCACTTATAAACCGCAATCGTCCATTATAACGAGGTTCATACTCCCGGACTATTTCCATCGTATTGTCTGTACTTCCCCCGTCCACGATGATATGCTCTATGTCGGGATAACTTTGGCTGAGTACACTATCCAAGGTCGTGCAAAGTGTTTTACCGCTGTTCCATGTAGCGGTAATAACTGATACTTTCATGTAAGTTATAATGTAATGTTATGTTTTGGGCTTCTATGCGTTCTCTCTTCTATATTGTTAAGTATAACTAACAATGTCGGTATATTTGCCATAATTTATAAATCATACTTAATAATAGAATACATGAAACTGCCCCAAATATGTCGTCAGCCTTGATGAATGGACGATAGGCAGCAATTACGAAGGAATCCACCACATTCATTTGCTCGATTTCCTGCAACGGCAGGAGTTATAAACCTATATTACTCCAAAGATATGCCATAATGATCTTTCAAATATTGGCATATCTTTTTCTTGTCATTTCCACAAGCTCTTTTTATTTCAAAGATCTTAGCATCCACCAAAGTACGGTACCACCAACCTTGCAAGAAGTCCCAGAGGAATCCTTCCTTGCCATCTAAGAACCCCAACTTTATGATATAACGATAAACAAAGTAGCCGAAAGCCCTCCAAAATAAAGGCATCTTCGCATATCGGTTTTTCTGTGCCCGCTTTCGTTCAACCTCTTTCCCATGATCTTGTGATACGATTTGAGAACCCGTCAAATGAAACTCTGCATCCAGCAACAAAGCCGCTTCCCGCGAAGCATAATTATTATGCTTATCTGTAAACTGCCCGAAAGTCATTCGGTTGTCATCCACAAATTGATGTTTCAATTCTGCCGTCTCGCCGTCCAATATCTCCAAATGCTCATCCATCAACCGCTGCTCATAACGAGCCATTCCTTTCCGGAAAACACGCACGATCTTGACATTATTTACAATGCCATGATGTAAGATCTTACCACAATAAGCGCGCGCGCGAGAGAGAGAGAGGGCTGAAACGCCCTCCGGCATTACAGGTAATCTCTCTTTTAATTCTTCAACCAATTCGGGTAACAAATACTCATCCGCATCCAGACGAAGAATCCATTCGGTCTCTATCTGCAATGTATCCAACGCCCAGTTGAACTGTTCGGCTTGATTACCCGGATACTTATGTACCACTACCTCCACATTCTCAAACTCCCGGCAAATCTCTACTGTCCTGTCAGTTGAAGGCGAGTCAACCACAAATACCTTCTTGGCAAAAGGTGTTACATTCTCCAAGCACCTACGGATATGTATTTCCTCATTATAGGTGAGGATAATTACCGTAATATCCAATGTCTTATTCAACATAACTACATTTACATGTTACAATTTTTCTTTTGTTCTTATGGATTCTATAACCAGGGAAACGCTTTTTTCGATACTTCCTGTATTATCTATTTTTATGACTTCTGGCTTTTGAGCTATCTTTTGATATAACCTAAACCGATAATCAAAAGCCTCATTAAAGGTGTTTTCAATTCTGCAATTCAAAACATCTTCTCGATTACGGCTTATCACAAACTGAAAGCTATCATTAGGCAAAAGCCGTTGGTATAATTTATACCATTTGCCGTCAAGTATGTCGAGGTTATGAGTTTCACTTCCCATATCAATGATTATGTCATTTACCCATCTGTCACAGATTACATAATCAGTTCTTAACTTAGTTGGTTTTTTGCGAGCAAACCAACTATCTATATAAGAACTATATAAGTAGAACCAGCAAAACAAAGGGCTTTTATAGAAATAGTGCAACCACATTTCTCCCATTGCGGTATTCTCCTTTTTACTTAATCCTGTAAGTTTAGCTATGGCATGCATTATTTTTATCAATTTATGATGATAACGCATCCAAATATATCCAACAGTCTTACCTTCTGCTTCCAATTGGGCACGCACACCTTCGATGACTGTAGTTTTTCCACTGCCATCCACGCCTGATATGATGATGTATTTAGTCATTTTGTTTCAATAAGTTAATCCATTCCATCCCCACTTGACTCCATGTAGGATGCGCATTCATTATTATTTTACCCTTATCAGACCTTGAATTTCTCAAAGCAACATCGCTCCAAGCCTTTTCGATTGTAATGGCCAATCCTTTGATTGACTTATCAGCAGTCAGCAGTCCATACTTAAGATATTCCGTAGTACCTCCATTGACAAAGGTGATTACAGGTGTACCGCAACTCAGCAACTCAAAATATGTCAAAGGCACCTCACTTGGAATCACGATGAAAGGCAGAATTGCATACCAAGCAGAGCCAAAAAAAGCCCTAAGCTGTTCTCTCGTCAGTCTATCCTTGATAATCTTTACTCGTTCCGGATGTTTCAGTCCGGACAATGTCTTTTCAAACCGCTTATATTGGGAACCCACATCCGTACGCATCAACATGACAAGCCGGACACCATCATCCTTCACGCTGTCTAAAGCCTCCAGCAACACCTCTGCCCCACGAGTAGGTGCAGGAGCGCCACTAAATAGTAGCCATTTTCTTCCCTTCAAATCATATTTATCCAAGACACTGTTGTCTGGTACAATTTCATCAAACGAATCCTTGCCAGGGTATATGGTTGTCACATTTTTAAAGCCGCCTCTCTTCACTGCTTTGGCACTCACATCGGTCAAACCAATCACATGGCTCACACCAATATTTTTCAATGTATGAGCAAAAATGCACTTGGACGTTATAGCCTCCATCAGGTAAGGCTTTGCAGCGGCTAAACCACCGTTCTTCTTCAGCAGCATTCCACTCTTCAGGTCATACACCCCTCCTGTCATGTAACCAATCTTCTTGCAGTTGATTTGAGCAATCCACTTGGCTGGTGTCAGCCCATCACGAAAAGTAAAAGGGATGAAAAGTATCTCCGGTTTTAGTTCCGTGCATTGGACAAAGATTGCCTCATTATTCTTTATCACGGAACACACATGGACAGGTTTCGACGAATCGCTTCCTGCCCAATCATAATCAATGACATCCTCACTGTTGCTGCAAGCATTCAAAATGCTTGCCTCATAGCCGTATTCCACCATCACCTTGGCAACCTCCAATATTGTTCGCCAAGGCATGAGATGTTCCCTTCCCTTAAAACAGTCAATCGTAAAGAATATAATTTTCATTTTCTCATTCTGATTACATTTGCAGGATTACCTCCTACAATGGCGTAATCGGGAACATCATACGTTACAACGGCACCGGCAGCCAAAATAGATCCAGTACCAATGTGCCTACGTTTCGAAATGATGACATTTGCTCCAATCCACACATCGTCTCCTATGATGATGTTCGAGTCCTTGGTTTTTTCCACGTGACCTTGGAAGCACATCGGGGTTGATGTATCAGACACCTCATGTCCAAAAGTAATGCAATACAGGAACGGCCCCATCATTACATATTTACCTATATGGATGTCATTGGGAATGCTACAATTGGCACCAATACCACTATAATCACCTATCACGATATCCTTTCCGTTCCCAAAATAAATATTTCTGTTTATTGTTGATACTTTCCCGCACTCCTTAAATATGCGCTTGCACAGGAAAATACGGATTCGATTACTTACCCCCCCCAATACAGGAGTGTACGAATCTGGCAAATGGTTTGCGAAACCATAAAACAAGACCAGCCAAAACTTTCTCATCATATTTTGTTTTGATTTATTGTTGCATTCTTTAATACCTCACACAACTTCTTTTTCATTATATCCTCCGTAAAGTTTCTGAGGAATCTTTCACGTGCATCATGTCCCATCTTCTTTCGTAGGGATTCCGATTCGATAAGTTTCACAAGAGCATCAGCAATAGCTTCCGAATTCCTCGCCGGCACAACAAGAGCTTCCTTCCCATCCTCGACCGTTTCAGGGTTGCCACCTACAGAGGTACATACAATAGCCTTTCCTGCCCGCATTGCTTCCAGTAATGCAATGGAATGATTTTCTTGAAGAGAAGGCAGACAGAATATGTCCCATGCTTTTAACCAAGCAGGTACATTATCCTGATATCCCTCGAAACAGATTAACTCCTCAACTCCAAGTTCTCTTGCCAAATTGCGCAAAGCCTCCTCCTCTGGACCGTCACCAATGATATAGATGTGGAATTTTTCATCCACACGCTTCCTGACTTCCGGGATAGCTTTTATTAAGAAATTCAATCCCTTGATAGCGTCCAGTCGTCCGGCCATTCCGATGCTGACCCCATCGGATTTTAGCACAACAGGTTCTAGGGCAGGCTCGTTTTCCACAATACCATTATACACCACTTCCAGTTTGCTTTTGGGCACTTTGCGCTCCAACAGGTACAGTCCGCTATATTCCGCCACCAGAACCACCGTTCGTGCAAATCTTTTATACATCCAGGCTTGCAATTTATTAATGGCGTCTGCAATATACCGCCTGCCCTCAGTCGGAGGATTGTACAGACCATGGTAAGTACATACCATCGGCACCCGAAGAGACCGCTCCAAACATGCTACCAGCTTGATGACCACAGGCCCGTTAAAACCATGACAGAACACAACATCAGGCTTTACTTCGCGGGCAATGCCGCCCAAACGTTTCACCCAACTCATATCTTTTCTGTTTTTTATGGCGATTACCCGTATTCCGGCCTCAGTCAGAGGTTTTCGGTCATACTCACAATTCTGTAGGTCAATGCACACAGAAGAAATCTGCAATTCGAGGTCATATTCTCCCAGTGCAGCATAGGTCAGAAACAACTTGCCTATACCACCCGTACCAAATGCCCAAATAACGTTTAAAACTTTCATCCTTTATAATCTTTTCTATATGTTAAAGGATTTGCTTTCAAGGCTTCGTATGAATCACCTTTCATATCATAAAAACTGTCATACTTATTATATGCTATTATTGGATGCTCATCCTCGCGCATCTCCTTACGCAGATAATCCTGGCTGTCAACAATCTTCAAATCCATTGGAATTTTGTACTTCCAGATACCGACAGCCCTCAATTTGATACCTATTAAATACGTTTTCAAGCTTGAATAATCCTGTACAATGCGCAGGTCAAAATCACTACGGTCATGGTACATGTGTCGGCAGATACTTCCGTATATAGTAACAGCACCGATGTTATCACAATCTTTCAGTTCCTCAACAGCCCAATCTACATAATCTATTACTGACTGTATGCCCTTACCTTTGAAACCGGTATAGACTTCACGGAACCCTACCAGCCATGTAGAATCAAACAGCCAGAATAACGTATGTAGCACTACAAATAGAGCCAAGGCCACCCACCACGAATAAATACAAACTGAAGCCAATGTCACTATTACTGCAACGGGTATCAGCTCCAATCCTATACGAAAAGCTCTTTCTTTCCTGTCCAGGACATGTACCGCCTGCAATGTCCAGCTAACGGGGAACCATCTGAAAAACAGAAATTTGCCCCAGTTAATTGAATAACTACGCATATCTTGAATTATTTCATTAAACCAGTCTAAAGATTTCCTTCCATCTGAAATCTTCTTTTTCAAATAGTTGCTTAAATGTTCTACCTAATGTCCTCACGGCGTATGCCAATAGAATAACCTCAACAACCAAGATGATAATATTCAACGGGAACAGGTAATTTATTTTATCTGTAAACAATACATACTGAACAATGTATGATTCCAAACACAATGCAGCAATAGCCTGAATACCATACCCAACATTAGACTTCATCAGTAGTTTAAATATATCCGCCTGAAACAGATTGTACAAATAGATACATGTGCCCATTAAGGGCACTAACGATAACATCTGGTAAGGGCAGAGATTTTCTTTTTTAGTACACGCCAACAAAAGGCCCAAGTGTAACCCGGTACACACTAAAGTCATAATAGCATCGCGCCAAACCTTCTGTTTCAGAATTACATTCTTCGAACCTATGTATGCTCCCATCAGCATAAATGGAAACCAATAAAAGAATCTAAAGGTATGGTTTCTATACATGTGATAACTGCCTATGTCTTCATACATTACAAACCTCACTATCGGTATTATGCAAGCCACAACAAATACCCACCACTTAAAACGCATCAGATATTTACGAACAAAGTACAGCAGTACATAATACATCATAATGCAAGGGATAAACCATCTACTGGCACCTCCAACAATTTGTCCAATGTTCATGTCATCTGCAAAACAATAGAACGAGAATATCGCCTAAGCAAATACACTGGGGTATATTCTATTAATACGCCTCTTATACCAATTGTCGAATCGGTCTATTCTGCCAAGAAACAATGTGTATCCAGAACAAAACATGAATAGTGCATCACCAATCGTACCGCCAGTAGCAAACATTTCGTATTTGGGTGGATACATCATGTAACTATGCACATTTATAATCAATATCATAGCCACGAACTTTAACAGTTCAAGTGACAAGTCTTTACCCTTAGCTTGACTGTGATGGGGGGTAACCAAAACAGGGGAAGGAATGCCTGTTTGAATGGCATGCTCAAAAGTCATATACTCCATGGCTTATCTTCTCTTGTATTTATCAAGATAAGTTTTTACGGTAACTTTGATATCATACAGGTCCAGCACTCGCTTGTAAGCAGCTTCTACCTGCTGCTGATCGTTTTCATGTTTCAGAAATACCTCCAGTTTATCTGCACAATCAATAGGATTGCCATTCTTGAACACATAGCCGTACTTACCATAATCAATAACCTCTTCAGGGCCTTGGCCGGAAGATACCACCACAGCCACTTTTGCAGCCATTGCTTCGGCTACAGTATTTCCGAACCCCTCACGTATGCTTGGCTGAACGAATACATCATAATCACATACATGCTCAAAGATATACGATTGGGATTTCATGCCATGGAAGGTTACATTCTGTCCTAAGCCAGACTTTTGCACCATACCTTCAAGATATGGGCGTGAAGATCCATCGCCTATAAAATTGATCATAAAGTTATGGTAACCACGCTTCAAAAGTTCTGCACCAGCCTGTATCAAGATATGTTGTCCTTTGTCATCATGGTCAAGACGTCCAACCTGTACTATCTGCAACATATCTTTCCAATCACCCGATTGCCGTTGTTTGATAAGTTCCGGACGAATACCATTGGGATTACAGATACTCTCCGTTCCATTATATGCAAGAAGGGCTCGTCGAACGGAATCAGAGATAGCAAACACACGAGGTACAAGATCTATACTTTGGGTATTCTTCGGTTTGGGGAGTGCATGTAATGTAGCATTAGTAATCTTCTTATGCCAGGGTACAAGTATTAACTTATACATAGACGAACTATGAATATGAATTACATTGGGATGCAACTCGTACAGGAGATAATTCAGTCGCAACATCGGCAATAAAAGGTTAGCACCATTCTTGCGATGGCCATAATGGAGCTTTATTCGCTTGTCAAGACTGTCATAGAGCGTGCTCTCAACCGTAGAGTCCTCCATAACAATCAGATGCACATCATGCCCCAACTTTATCTGTTCATTACAGATGTTTACCAACATGGTCTCAATACCTCCGAATGTAAACATCCAAGTAACATGTACGATTTTCATTATTTTATATTTGATCTTAATAAATAATATCTGACATACACATAAATACAACCGGCATAAAAATACAAACCACCCAAATTGAATGTATATACGAATCTCAAATGTGTAGGAACCTTACCTCCAATAGATACTAGTTTTTGTTTACATACCATTGCATCTTTATAATTACCAATCAGAAGATTGCAATCCAGCATAACTTTATAAGCATTTCTAAGAATCGATACTCCTTTGGGCTTTTGCGAGAGTTCCTCACCATACCACTCAACAAGCAGTTGTTTAGAAAGAAGCCCCTTTGCAATCTGTTTTCTATCATTTCGAAGAACGTTTCTGGTTACGCTATCAGTACGATTTCTTTCGCGAATTGTAACAATTCTATTTGTATAAAGAATCTTCTGAGCCTCACGATAGAAACGCTTGAAGAACACTCCTTCGTATATTCTCAAATCTTCATCAAAAGGGTATTTCTGTAAAGTTTCCGTCTTGATGCAATGAACAAAGTCTCCAGTAACCTCCTCAAATAGAAAGTTCTCGAAAGTTAGCTCAGCCTTTTGCTTACCCATCAGCAACGAACAGCTCTGGTAGTATTCAACCATATCATCTGCGGCAAAGCAATAGTGCATATACTTTTGATTGCTAGCAATAGAATTTATAAAATTGATTGCCTCATTCACAAAATAGTCATCACTATCCAAGATGATACAATACTCACCAGTAGCCGCTGCAATAGCTGCATTACGGGCCGCATTGGTACCTCGATTCTGTGAAAATGGGATGAACTTAATATGTGGGTGTTTATCAGCATAGTTTTGCACAATCTTCGGAGTCTCATCATGAGAACCATCATCCACAACAATATGCTCCAGTTCCACACCCCATTGGAGGTTGCGAATCACGCTATCTAAGCATCTCGCGACACAATCAGCTCGATTATAGACAGGGGTTATTATTGAATATTTCATACTATTTCAATTTTAGCAGTTCCTTCTGACCATTCTTGCATAGATAAACAGTCTCGGGATATTGTTGGAATTCGAGGATCTCATCAGGCACGATATATTCCAATCGTTTGCCTTCGAGATAATAATTGTTTAAGTCCTCTATAGATATGCCCATGGATTCATTGTCGGCAATCTCCTGTACCATATTGATTGGGAAACTTAGAATGAAAGGATACTCGTATGTCAAGCCATGATCCATCAGGTTTCGAGGCATGACATAATGAACTATATTTGCTTCAAGTGTAGTGGGGTTGGCATAGATGATTTTTGACTGCAACTTCAAGCACTGCTTGGTGCTATAGATATGTGCGTCAACAGAGAAGTTATAACCCCAACTGCGAGCATCGCGGTGATTATGAAAATCCCATTCAAGCTTACCGTTATTAACAGGGATACTTGCTGGACGTTCTGTAATGTTCTTGCCTAAACGAAGTGAAATCTGATTTATATCCGGATTCTGTTCAATGAATGCAAGGTCATTCTTTGACAGTTCAACGTCACGGATGAATGCTGAATCATCGGTCAGGTACATGGTGTATTCACAACTGGAAGTAGCCAACATGTTATTAAGCAAATCGCGAAAGTTGGATTTTTGCTTACGTATGTGGTGATACTTCAATAGTTTTTTCAGATTGTATGGGGTCATGTAATCCGAGACGTGATAGCCAGAAGTCTTACGTGTTTCCTTAATAAACTCATATGCTGGATATTCCTTTTGAAGGATATCATAACCCTTCTGGAAATCATCACCACTGGTATTGTAAAGCACGGAGAGCTTATAGTTCGTCTTCTGCCAATGGCATTGGATACTTGATAGTAATGCCTCAAGCTGCAAAGCGCGATTGAACGAGAAAATAATAATATGAATCATACTATGATAGTTTTATCAATGGTTTGAAGCCACATATCTGTGGCAAATATTTAAATAAAAGAAACGAAACAAGGATGGTTGTTAGTGTGACGATTCCGTATGATAACCATATATTTAAATGCAATGGCGAAATTGCCAAAACAATATAAGGGTGTATTAGTAATATCAAAAGCGAAAATTTTCCGATGATTGCCAACTGTTTAGGAAGATAAGAACAAAACTGGATCAAAGCCAAACTTTCTATTGCACCAACTAATAACAGTTTCAACCAATTATCTTCATAATGATTCCAGTAGTTATCTTGAATACCAGACGGAATTATTACGACAATACATAAACCGGTAATTATCAGCAAGATAGAATACCACCCCCCCCTATATAGGAAATACTTCCTAACAAACTCACCTATTGCTAGATAACCCATGGCTGTTAATGCTGTACTACAAAATAGAGGAAGTACAAGTTTGTGGTCATGAAAAGAATACGTACTGGTGATATAATAGCTCACAGCGGACAAAACTATCATTGCAAGGAACAACAGTTTGCTATTATGTATGTATTTATGTAGAATATAGTTGATGACATAACACCACAATGTGCATATAAAGAACCACGAAACGCCATGAATCATACTATATGGATTTGCAACTTTCAACAATGTGGTCATAAAGCCTTTCTCAAATATGCTTATGATAAACATCGGAACTGAGAAAAAAGCCATTGGGATCACAATGGTGTTGAGTTTCTTTATAGCCATCACCTTGAAAGAAGACTCCTGCTTGTAGAATACGCCCATAATGATAAAGAAGATAGGCATTACCCAACCATCTGTCCATGTTGTATGCATGCCCACAACATGCCACTGAATGATGACAAGCATTGCTAACCCACGAGCAACGTCAATGTTATCGTATCTTACTTTTTCAGACATTATTTTGAAATGAGTATTTTGAATCTTTGATTGATAACTTTGATTACAGGTATCTCAACAAAAAGTAAAATGAAAAATCCAATGATGATGGATAATGAATTTATATGCAAGACCTTATTAACAAACACAGGTATATTAACAAACAACATGTGAGTACAGAGAACGATTAATGAGTTTGCTCCATAATGGCAGAATGCATTAGATGTAAACTTCGTATATTTGGCAATGTCACCGGAAAGAAGCACAATACCGATAGTGGCTAAAGAGGAAACCAAAGCAAACTGAAACATTGAGCATGAAATATAGCATTGACTGACATTACATGACGGTGTATTGGGTAAATAAAGAAACCACGATATCAGCAGTAACCCAATACCCACAAAAGGATATTTTTGCTTTTTCAAGAGAAAGTCCTTAAAAAAGGATCCTCCAAGGAAAAAGGGTATACACATTAATGATACATTCACGTAATATGGCTGTAACACATTATACTTTCCACAATAGTATCCTACTATTCCTAATACCATACTTACGACAAATGCAAATAGGTTAGGAAGATACCGCAACAGCACATAGCCTATTAATGAGATTTCTGCTAATGAAAGCAAGAACCATACAGGTGTATTTGCATACCCATGTGTTGCTCCTAAAAGGGGGTCAAAGAAATCCATTAAATCAAGCTGTCCGTGTTTGGTAATGGTCTTGGCTGCCTCAAAAGCATACCCGATTATGTAGAATGAGATGTATGGAACCATTAACCTCTTTATACGCTTCAGTGGTTTATCGGCTTTAAAGAACAATCCACTCAGGGTAAAGAATAGTGGCATATAAAAGGTTGTAATCCACCCCCCCAATTGTTAAAATATATTAATCTGTTAACACCTGGTAGGTGAAAGAATACGACTAGTAGGATACCTATACCCTTAGAAATGTCAATATGCTCGTAACGTTTCATTTTTCAATAAATTGGATGTCTCCATTAGTTGACTTTATTACATTATGTTTCTTTTCAATAGCAGGAGTACCTGCTAACAACGTATTGGGGGTGTTATACTTTTTATTTGCAGTTGAATTAGCAGCAAGAATACAACCATTTGGTATCAATGTATTCTTGAGAACTAAACTACGAGTTCCTATCCAACAATAGTCACCAATATAGACCTCGCCAGCGGCTTGATATAATTCTCCTGTTTCTGTATTCATAACGGAATGCCAGTCTGTATCCATTACCATTGCACTCCAGCCAATAGCCGTACCAACACCCATGTGCATTTTGTTGACACATACAAATGTGCTTTCCGCAGTACTTGAAAAACCTGCTCCAAGCGATAATGTTCCTGTTTTGCCTACACTAAGTCTTGTGCCTTGTCCAAAACATACAGGTCCTTCGAGTTCTATTAAACCAGCTATCTCTAATATTGTTCGAGAATACTTCTTGTCAAATATACCAGTTGATGAAAAGCCTATGCTCAACATTTTGGGTGTGATTGGAGTTTTCTTAACTATCACCTTTCCATCAAGACAATTAAGTACACAGTTATATCTTACGAATATAGGAAGTTTGAGAGCATATTTTACCCCCCCCCAGCCCAATAGTTTGACAGAAACGTAAATTGATTTAGGGATGGATAACAATTTCACGAAGCGAGAATCAGCCATATCTTAACAATGATTTGTGGTGTTAATTGTAATAGAAGGAGAAATAGTGATCTTATTTGGATTGGTGTTGAAGAAAGTACCCCACCACCCAAAAGAACTTGGAACTATAATATTATGCTTGCACATGGCCATAAGCTGCATATCACGGAAACTGTCTTCGCCCTTATTCCAGTCAACAAACTTGATGGTGTCCTTACGTATGTCAAGGCCGAATAACTTAGCGTTATCTCTGCACCATTCCACGCTACCTGGATTGGTGAAGAATACAAATTCCGGATTATCTACATGCTTTCGGATGTATTTTACAGCACGCTTGAAATAACCATACTTATAACACCATGCAAGCCCGCCAAGTGCATCACCTCTACGAGCATGAATAGCTACAGAATTGACGGTTTTGAGGTATTCAACCATCTGTAGGTTCTGTTCATCTACTATCTCGGGAAACCTGAATGACTCTCGTATCTGAGCCTCAATCAAATGGATATCATTTCCACGATTGCTAAATTTTAACCACTGGCCAGTGAAAATATCGCTATCTGTATGACAGAACAGTTTGTCACGAGAATCGTTTGCATAAGCGTATTTCTCTTCGTTGAGAGACTGAAGTACGCGCTTTACTGTATTTCCAATATATGACTCTCTGAGTCTGTCCTTCCACGTTTTATGCTGGTCTTCCGTACCTGTAATAATATTATGGTTAGGATCAAAGTCGCCACGAACATTTTCAAGTTGAAGACCATGACGATTCAGAACCTCCGTGAATACAACGGGATAATTCCAGTTGTGAATCCAGAATTTTGTTGCACGAATTTCTGATATTATCTGAGTCCACTCGTCGTCCGAAAAGAGAGACTTGATGTTCTTTGGTTCTTTGATACCAAAAATCTTCTCAAGTTCATAACCGTTCCATTGGCAAATGACCTCGTTACACTCAGGAATTTCAAAAACTATCGTTTCTATAAAAAACTCCTGATTCGGATTGGCATATTTCAGTGAAAGATATTCACAATAGGAAAGCATCTGGTTGCCCAGACCAGATTCTATGTGGATTATTATCATAGCTGCTACTAATAATTTTTGATAGATTTTTCATTTGTCGATGGCATTAGTGCCAAATTAGAGGATAAAAATGGTAGTATAAGCATATCTTGATATGATATTCCTGGTCCAGAGATACTCAATGCGAATAGAGTCAATAGATATAAATACATGCAAAATGTGATTGGGTGATATTCTCTATTTTCAAAATGAATTTTTACGAGCCTAACCCAAAGAGAGATAAAAAAGAATGCACCCAGAAAACCATATTGCGCAATGATATTACCATATCCTATGTCCGGCGTAAATGTTGGACTAATAATCTTGTTCTGGTCAACAAGACCTATTTTGAAATTATATAGCCGTTTTGCGACTTCCGGTTCTGATGGAGGCAGGAAACCCAATCCAAAAACCGATTCAACAATACCGTTTGTCAACATATATTCTGCCCTCTCATAAACCCAAGCAAAACGATATGTTAATGTCCCAACATCATCATGCGCTTTACCCGTGTGTGCATAATCTATAAACCGCCCATGAATAAATGCAAAAATATCACCTTTTGTACCAGCTTTTTCACCAAATCTTGATAGCAATGCATCTGACAATGGGATAAAAAGAATAGCACCAATTATTGAAAACTTTAGTATTGTAGATTTTTTACCACTTAAAAATATTCCAAGAAATGTAAATAAGACAACAAACACCATAATGGTTCTTGTCATTGTAATAAAGACTGCGGCAGCAAATACTATTGCTGAAAACTTGGAGATTTGTTTTCCTATGTAGTTGGGAAATAATAAAGACAGATAGAAAAACAAGGTCATGTAAACAGGATGATTGTTATATCTAAGCGTATGAGTGATTCGATCATACTCCGGTGTTGCCACTCCTAATACAGGCAAACCTGTTGAACACTGTATTATGTATAACAATGCATGAATAAGAGTAATATAATATAATGCCTTAAAAAGCCAAATGATATCATCTTTTGGTACGTCTCTTAGAAAAAAATATGCCGGAAACAGCCACAATTGGCGGCATCCCATAAAGGATTGAAAAGGAGTAAGACCATAATATATCATTCCCACTGCAAAAGATATAATTAGGAAAAGGGAGAGTCGGCTGATACAGAATAACAATTTAGAATCTTCTGTAAAAGCAAGCGTTTGGATACGTTGACTTACAGTTACTATTATCATATAGACAATAGCTAAATCAATACCATTTACGGCCATAACTGCCATTGGTACAATTTTCATGTAACGCAAAGCCATGAATACAAACAGCAATAGGCTATATCTTCTATAACCGGTAAAATGCAGAAGGAGCGCAATTAATAATACAACCAATCCCAGCATAATTACTTACGTTTTATTGGAAGCAGCTTTATACCCATTTTAAAATAAGGGTCTCTCACAAAAAGTAATAATAGAAGCGAACAGCCCAAAAGCAATGTAACGACTACTCTAAAATAGATATTTATATCCTCCATAAAATTTGAAACGACAAGGCAAAGCAGAGTTACAAAAATCTGTTTCAATAAAGTAGGAGAAACATCCCTTAACTGACTCCATATACCATAACCGATGGGCTTTCCACATACCGAAAGGTTGAGGAAAAGAAGTAGAAAAGAATATATAGATAAACCTGCGGCAAATAGATAGACGTTGAAATGTATTGTAATGAATACGATAATCAACATAATGCATCTCCTGCTGATTTCCAGATAAAGTATTTTTTTTGACTCTCCTTTTACAAGTAAAATATTTAGATTAACACTATGCAGTGGAAAGAGCAATCCACTTATACCTAACAACAAAAAATACACGCCGGCCTCACGCCATTGAGAACCCATCAATATTCCAAACAAATCTGAGGATATACCCATTAATAGCGACATTACAGAACCGACAAAAAGGATTGTTATCATTATTACTTTTTTATATGCTCCTTTTAAATCTCCTCCATCATTGTAGACTTTTGCTAATGTTGGATATGTTACATTTTGTATAACCCCTGTAGTTGATGTAGAGGCTATGGTTTTTATTCTGTCAGCTTGAGAGTAAAACCCTAAATCTGAAGCAGAATAATATTTCCCTATTAAAATGGACTGTATATTACCAATAATATTTCCTATAAGTCCAGAGATAAGAATATCCTTAGAAAAAGCAAAATATTTAGCAAAACTGACCTTTGAGAATTTTAATATAGGTACAAAATCTGTTGATATCCACAGAAACAACGATCGCAGGAACTGACTCAATACCATTTGGATTGCTAAAGCCCACACATTCTCATAAATATATGCAAAAATAATAGCAACAATTGCAGAAATTATAGATGATGATATAGAGATAATACATAGTTTTTTGAATTTTAGCTCTTTTTGCAATATAGTATTCTGAACAAGTCCTACAGCCTGAAACGGTAACATTAGGAACACTACCTTACTCAGATCAACAAGGATTGGTTGATTATAAAAATCCGCGATTAACCCCGAACATAAGTATAGTGCTATGTAAAAAACCATAGACAATACAACATTAAAATAAAGTATTGTAGAATAATCCTCTCGAGATACCATTTTTTCTCTGATTAGAGAAAGACCAAAGCCTGAATCTATAAAGCTATTTGCAACGGCATTAAATACTGCAAGCATACCAATTATACCATAGTCAGAAGGTGTGAGATATCTTGCCAAAATAAAGGTACACAATAGTTGAATACCCATATTAGAGAAGCGCTCTACACTATTCCAAATAGTATTTTTGGCTAGATCTTTCTTGATGCTGCTCATTGTGAATGGATTATTTGAATCATTATTCGTTTAACATTTGAGCGACTATTTCTTCCTTTTCCGGATAAAAGCTATTACCCATTATTAAATTGTTTTTCACGAACACAGCAGGATTCCCTTTAATGAGAATGTTATCACCATTTATAGAAAAGTCACCTGAAACATTTGAGTTACATGACACAATCGAACCATTTGGTAAGATCGTTCCTTTACCGATTGTAGAACGATTACCCACAAATACATCGTTTCCGATAATAACAGGTTTTAACCGGGGATAATACTTGTTTTTTTCTGTATTATAGACAAAATGAAAATCGGTGTCAAATATCTGGCACTCCCAAGACATTCTAAAATCATTTCCTATGGATATTTTCTTGTAACATACGACTTTACTTAGATGGCCAAATTTCACTTTATCAGCTACCGAAAAAACAGCACCTTCTCTAATTAATATTTTTACCCCCGTTTGGCATATAAAAAGACCACCTATTTCGATTGTTCCGCTATTTTTGACAACTAATCTTGAAAATCCATCCTCAATTACAGGGATAGGCTGTGTTCCCAATCGGACAAGAGAAGGTTTTATAGGGCAGTTAAACTTTATTGACCCCAGTTTAATATCCGTGTTCTTGCCAATCACAATAGGAAATTTTAAAGCATCAGAAATAGGGAAATACTTAAAATTAGTATATATTGTTTTCAGGAAATCAACATGCTTTCTGTATCTAAAAAGATAATGGATTCCTTTAGCCTTGTCTTCATCCAAAAGAATTGACAGAATTTTTTCAATCATAACCAATATGGAAGTTAAAATTAATCTACTTATTTTTTTACATTAGTTATTTTACAGCCAACCAGACTCGCTCAATATGTCATGGAAAAGTTTTCCAGTACCATTCAAGCAGCAACTTTTATGATTAGTCCATTCACCGCCGAGAAAATTATCTATAAGCCCAAGATTAATGAATGATTGATTGGGCTTCTATAGAAATGTTTGTATTCTCCTCCAAGTAGTCAGGAAGACTTTTGAGGTCAGGCAAGAATGCTTTGGCTACGACAGAACAGAGCCTGAGCATCTCGTTATTATTGATTCTATTCATTAATCTTGCCTTGTAGATGCTGCCCATAATCATCGCCTTGTTTTCTTCTGTGCTAAGCAGGTGAATCAAATATGCAGAGATGTGTTTATAATTTTCTTGACTCAGGCTAGAATAGAACTGATTCTTGATTTTATCGTCAATGTCTTCTGACACTATGAGAAATTTGGCCAGTTTCTTCGTAAAACACCAGTCTTTGACGTTGATAAAAACCTTCCCAAATTTAAGGAGAGAACCAACATACGGGACATCTTTGTATGTCTCGATAATGTCGGCTGCAACTTCCAACTCCAGTTCCCCATTCTGCTTTATAAAGTCGGCGTCTCTTTTACTTCTTTCTATTTCAAAAATATTCATGAGAATCACTAGTGTCTCTTAATAATTGTAAAGAGATACGTTAATTATTTGAATTACAATATTTATTTTCAAAAAATGCTTGTCGCACATTTGAATCAGCTATCTTAGGGACTGAGCCAAATTGCAATAGCTATGAATATTAAGAAATATGTTTTCAATCAAATGACTTCATTCCTTCTAAAACGCTATTTTGAGCGATATGCTAAGAGATTATCTTCTTTTTGAAGCTTTTGCCTATCACATGGTAAACATGGCTCAACAAAAGCGAATTGACAAGGAGTTCGATTTGAACGGAACTTTTTATGCTTTTGATTCAACAGCAATAGACTTGTGCCTGTCATTGGATGATTGAACCCGATTCAGGAGCACAAAGTCTGGTATCAAAGTCCATACCCAGTTGGATAGCAGCATCTTCGAGTAAAATCCTTTTGGGGAAACTCTGAGAATACAGTCAGAATACAAATATATGTGGCTATCATTATTTATTGTTTGGTAGCCATTATTGAGAGTGTATTAAAACTCAATAGGGACATTTATGAAGTAATGAGGACCTTGGTAGTTCTATACTTGTGAAAGACAATATCAAGGATTTATTTAGCTATGCTGAATACGACATTCTTTATAAAAATGACGGTCAGTTGGAATTGGATTTTACATCATAATGAGCCATATTGAGATGTTTTGCATTTTTTTAAGAGACACTAGTGATATTATCTACTAATTTTGAAGCATACGTATGCATCAAGCAATTTTAATATTCCACATCTTTTTCGCCAATGCCTTGATAGCCTTTTCCATGATTTTTTCTTGACCAGATTTGATTCTTGCCCCCAAACCATTTTTGATAAGCATACAATTGGCAAAGGCATTAGCGTCTATTTCAACCTGTTGGTTTGTATTCTTGTCCATACTATCTTCATCGCCCTCGTTTCTGATATAGTGCAGAAATTCATATTCCCATTGATTGATGACAGCAGGAAGTTCGCTTGATTTTCCTCTTTGCTTGAAATCTGCTATCACTTGATGTTGGTAAAGATGACGAGCTTCATGGCTGAGGATGTATCTCAAATCAAACTCGCAATCACTTCGCAAGCATAGTTCTACCCATTCTTCATTAATATACAAGGTGTTTCCACCCCATTCTGCAGAGTTAAATGCAGAAGGGAATCTGCCGTCATCTATGCAAAAACGTAAGGTGTACAAAGAACTGTCAATATGAAGTTCCTTACACGCTTCGTCAAAGTATTTTTGTATGCGTGTTTTAGTTTCTTGATTTATCATAATCTTCTACATAAAAAATTATCTTCCCACAGTGCCATAGTCCGAACCATCGCCGAGAATCTTCTTGAAACTGGGTAAATCATGGGAATCGATATAATTAGGAATTCTTTTCATGAATTATAATGTATTAGCATTCACCCCGTCCAAGAGCTTTGTCTGGTTATGTTTTATTGAAGAGAAAAGCATTTGCTGATAACGATGACAAGAATGTGTGTCGCATCCCATTCTATCATACATCCCATTTCTCAATATCCATTCCGCTTTCCCTTGCACACGCTTTCCGTACATACCCGCCAGCGATGGCAGATTCAACTGAAACGAAATATGTTCCTCTTTCAAAGTATTATAGTCTTCCTTCTGCATATATTCATACCGTTCCGGATGTGCCAGCAAAGGATAATAACCTTTCTTTTGAATGCGTTGCAGAACGGACAAAAAATCCATCGGAGGGTTGAAGTAGGAGGTCTCCACCAACAAAAAACGTTTTCCTTCTTCCAAAAGAAGCAAATCCTCTTTCTCCAATCGCTCTTCAAAAAGATTATCAAGCATATATTCCGCAGCAAGCTTCAGCTCCACCGCGCCACGGTACTGCTGCAACAGTTCCCGGAACTTACGCTGCAGCGCAAGGGTCTCGTTGGGGATGTCTTCCATGATGTGGGGTGTGAGCCATACTCTACGAATCCCTTGTTGCTCCATTTCCCGCAAAATTTGCAGAGACTCTTCCATAGATTGTACACCGTCGTCTACTCCGGGAAGCAGGTGACTATGGCAATCCACCATACCTTTGAGTAAGCCACTTCGAGAAAGGACTGTTGTTTTATGAAACAACCACATGATTACTTGGACCTGTCATTGTTTCCATAATAAGAACCGCTTCCATAACCATACTGATAGCCGTAACGATAACCATAACGTCCGCCAGAGCCTTCCGTCCCATTGAGGATTACAGACATATTCTTGTATTTCTTTTCTCGATAGATGTTTTCCAACTCCGGAAGCATGCTGCGTTCCAGCAAGCCTGCACGTACCACAAAAACGGTACGGTCGGCCAGTTTCTCTATGATTTGCGTATCGGCCACCAATTCAACTGGCGGGCAGTCTATCAATACAACATCATATTGCTGCTTTAAGGTATGGATTGCTTTCTGTAGACGGTCATCGAACAACAGTTCGGTCGGGTTGGGGGGGATAGTGCCGACGGGGATGAAACTGAATGAAGGGTGCTGCTCGTTCGTAACAATAATATCCGAAAGTTTGTCGATATGTCCTCCTAAATAATTACTCAAACCAATTTTGGGCGAATGGATATAAGCTGAAGCAGAGGCATGGCGAAGGTCGCCGTCAATAACCAATACTTTTTTATTTTTGATGGCAAGACTTATGGCTATGTTCATGGTCAAGAACGATTTTCCACTGCCCGGATTGAACGAGGTAACTACAATCACATTGGAGGATTGATCTTTGCCAATCATGAATTCCAGATTGGTACGCAAGACACGAAAAGCCTCATTCATAATATCACGGCTTCCTTCTTTAACCACAATGGTATGTGCCTCATATGATTTTACTCTTTTCTTACCACGTATAGACAAAGGAATCTCTCCGATAAAGGGAACACTTAGGCCATCCAAGTCCTTTCTTCCACGAACACGGGTATTCATGTTCTCACGAATGAAGATGATGACTACCGGTATCAATATACCCAAGGCAAAAGCCACCAGGAAAATGTTCTTCTTTACGGGAGCGGTAGGAATCATGCTTCCTCCAGGTTTTGTTATAATACGGGTATTGTAGGCCGTAAATGCCTGAGAAAGCTCGTTCTCCTCACGTTTTTGTAACAGATATAGGTAAAGTGACTCCTTCACCTTTTGTTGGCGTTCCACGCTAAGCAGGTATTTGGACTGCTTCGGGTTGGAGGCAATCTGCGAAGTTGCCTGTCCCCCAATGGCCTCCAAACTTCTGATTTGTGCACGCAAAGCTACCATTTGGTTGTCAATGGAAGTGATCAAAGCGCTTCGCATATCATCCAACGACTTGTCCATTTCCCTGACTAAGGGGTTCTTGGCACTACTGTGAGACACCAAGCTATTGCGCTCCAATAACTTGGTATTATATTCATTCAGTTGTGTGGCAAGGCTTGCATTTTCAATGCCGGAATTGGCAGGGAGTAACTGATGTTTATTGTTTTCATTGGTCAAATAGTTCTTTATGTATCGGGCCATATATGCCTGGTTGTTCAATTCACGAATTGCGGCATTGGCTTCATTGGCTTGAGTCATATACATATTTGCCGCCGCCTGTACATCCGGCAGCAAATGCTCACTTTTGAAAGAAGATATATCATCATCCACATTGCCAAGCTCACCCTCTATCACACCCAAACGCTCATTGATGAACATGGAGGTACTGACCGCTATCTGATTCTTGTCCCTTACCCAGTTCTCATTGTAAACGGATATAAGGGTATTGAGCACATCTTCCGCCCGTTGGGTGGACACATCCTGAAAAGACAACGTGATGATATTGGACTTCTCATCGTTCTGGGATATATTCAAGCGAGCTGAACAGCCAGCTGATGCCGCAGACAAAGACTGGCGGGTTACATAAATTGTGCTTACCGTTTTATCTGAATAAGCAGCCGATGGAATAACGACAATAGGGCCTAGGGGGCTTTGAATACTGTCATTCAAATTGCCTTTCACAAAACCATCATTTTCTATTTCTGTTCCATTCCGTGTAAAAGAGGATAATTCCACTGCACCATCCTTTGCCAGATGCAGTTCGAAAGTTGCGGATTCATTCTCGGAAAGATTAGGAATCACCACCTGGACAGGAAGTTGGTTTCCATACACAGTCTGTTTATGAAAACGTCCGTCTGTCTGATAATTCATTTCCAAATGCAATCGAGACACCACTTCACGCATGATGTCGGGAGACTTCAAAGTTCCCATCTCGTTATAGACATTGGTGTTGGTCGTAAACAGTCCCAGATCGGAAAAAGACTCCATATCCGTAGAAGAAGATTTCCCTTTGGAATCGTCCTTAATCAAAATAGAGGCAGTTCTGACATATACCGATGGGGTTCTCAACAGATAAAAGGTCGCAACCCCCAAACATAAGGCCAATGAAATGGCAAACCAGTGCCATTTGTCGAGACAGAGGTAAAACAAATCCTGTATGGTAATGAAATCCTGCGTATTTTGTACTGTTGATTTATTCTGAATAGTAGCCATTTCTCTTTTTTATTTAGCGATAAGTACAGCGATGGAGGTCAATAAAGAAGCCAGGGAAATCCAGAAAGAGGTGCTGCGCACATTGTTCCCGTTTACGGTAGACTGACGGGCTTTGGTGGCATTAGGCTCCACATATACCACATCATTCTGTTGCAGATAATAGGCAGGTGAAGTATAAAGATGCTCAGCCGAACAGAGATTGACACCATAAACCCGCTGTTTTCCTTCTTCTTTACGTAATACTAATACCTTTTCTCTCTTTCCGTAAATAGTGAGGTCTCCCGCTTGGCTTAAGGCATCCAGGATTGTAAGGTTATCCTTGTCGATACTAAAACGGCCGGGATTGTTCACTTCACCCATTACGGCTACGCTGAGATTCATATATTCCACCGTAACGACAGGGTCTTTAATCAAATCATGCGACTGTAGCTCTTTCTTAATATAGGCAGCCACCTCTTCACGGGTCATACCGGCTATGTGAATTTCTCCCAATACGGGAAAGTCAATGTTCCCTTTGGAATCTACCGTATAACCGGACACACCACGATTAGAACCGGAAGAGCCCTCCATGCCGATCTGTTGAGAAACAATCGGCAAGTTAAACAGGTTGGTCAGGCGCAAATCCTGGCTGTTGACTAAAATAGACAATTTGTCTTTCGGTTGAATCTTAATCTCTACCGGAGCAGTAAGCGCCAATTCGCTTTCGCCCGGACGTAAATCTTGAAAATAAGTGACTTCTTTTGAAGTTGAGCAAGCTCCTAAAAACAGGAGTAATATTGCCCCAATTAAATTTTTGCAAAAATTCATATTGATATAAAACTATAGTTTCGAATGAGCTATATGGATTCTACGGGTTAACCATAGATTACCCAAGATCCATATAAAGATGTCCAGTATTAAAAGCAAGGTTACATTTATATAACGTGAAAGCAGAATATTGCACAGTGTAAAACAGACAGATACCAGTACAATGGCAATCATAACTGTACGCTGTCTCATGCCAACAGCAAGCATTTTGTGATGGATATGGTTCTTATCTGGCAAAAAGGGATTCTTTCCGTTTCGCACACGGTGCAAATAAACCCGTACCACATCAAAACAGGGAATGATAAGCGGTGAATAGGCTAAAAAGAAAGCATTAGGCTGTTGCATAGAGTGATTTACCGGAAACCCGTCAAGCAGTTTCAGACTTAAAATGCAAGTCATCATACCAATCGTCAAGCTGCCGGTATCACCCATGAATATTTTGTTCTTTTTGGCAGGATCTCCAAATACGTTATAATAGAAAAAGGGGACGAGCACTCCAAGTGTCGCAAAAGCGAGCAGGGCATAAATGTATTCACCTATTATAAAAAACACCAAACCATAAAAAAGCATAGCTACTCCACACAATCCGGAAGCCAATCCGTCTATCCCATCTATCAGATTGATGGCATTGATAATAAATACCACGGCGAATAAGGTAATGGGGTATCCAATCCATTCAGGAAGAGCGTGAATAAACAGCAAACCGTGCAGGTTATTGATCCACAGCCCGCCTGCAATGACCAGTAATCCGCAAATAATCTGTATGGCGAACTTGGCACGGTAACGGATACCAATCAGGTCATCAGCCATCCCAACCAGATAAAGCATCATAATGGTACAGAAGCCGAATGCCAACGGGCGGCTTTCACTGCCGATATTACCAAGAAGCTGACCGTACCCCAACAACATATTGAGTCCCAAAGCAAGTGCCACCGAGAAAAAGACAACCGGTTTGAAGGCTATCCCTCCTAAACGGGGTACTACCCCCTGATGGATCTTCCGTTCATCAGGCACATCAAACAGACGCTTACGAAATGATATCAACAAGATTTGTGAAATCAAGACGCCGGCACAAAATACGCTCAAGGCGAATACAAATAAGGAATTGACAACCCAAAAGGCACTGGGATTGTCCATTACATTCGAAACAACAGTCATAAATATCGTATCAGACAAATTGAATATATTCAGGAAGAACCTCCACCGCAACAGCGAGATAACCCTTTAATTCGACAAGCAAGCGTTTTATCTTGCTGCCTCGTATTTTAAGCAAACAGCCCTCATATCCATTGAGAGAGCCTCCGATAATCCGAATTTTACGTCCGCACATCTGAGGGGTTATCTCTTCCGGCAAATAATATTTGGGTGAATCGGAACTGCTGACGGCTTGTATGAATCTGTCCATTTCCAAATCAGACACAGTCATAGGTTCCCGGAACGTATTCCGCAACCAACGGTATTGAAGCGTTTTGGTTCTTTCCACAATGGAGTCCAAATGCCGACGGGAATCATAAACAAAGAGCAAATCTTGAATGACCGGAACTTTCTCACGTACCTTTTTACCCTTTTGCAAAATGATTTGCCACTTCAAGGGGACAAATACCTTTACACCCGCTTCTTGCAATTGTTTGTATGCCGGCTTTTTAGCATTGCACCGTTTCAAATCACGCATGACATACCATTGTGCGTATTCAGTATTTTCCATCGAAATGCTTTAGTTTAGGCAAATATTACCAATCCTGCTTGATCGATCTATTTACTAATAATCAAGCAGTTATATAATACTTTCCAAAAGTAGGAATCTTTTGTTCCTTTAATCATCCCTTGCATCGCTATTCTAGAAGGCAAGTATTCACTTATACTAAAACATACTACTCTTCTTAAGAGAAGTACATCTTTTAGTTATAAAGCGATAATAACTTGATAAACAAAGTCATGTTAGAGGATATATGGGGATGATTGTTTTTCATTTTACGCATTATGTTGAAGATTCTTAAAAATAAGTAGTAAAAAAAGTTCGCTTTATGCCTTGATTTTTAGATTTTTTCGTACTTTTGCAAACGAAATATACTTCTCTTAAGAAGATAAAGTGACTATCGCTACTCTTTCAAGTTCATTATATAGATGTACTTCTCTTAAGAAGATATGTACCTTTTTCGGTATTTATTTATATAGACATCAAAATGAGACTATTTGCCTTGTCTACAATAGATGTGTCTAAAGAGGCAAGATAAATTCGGGTGGTTTGCTCCGAATCATGTCCCAGTGCCTCACTGATGACAGGCAAAGAAACATTTTTACTTTGAGCGATGCTGGCCCAAGCATGGCGGGCAACATAGGTGGTAAGTGGAATACCCAGACCCATTTGTTTGCCAATGTGTTTCAGATTTCTGTTGATACGGTGCGCTTCATTTTGGTATTGATGCCATTCGTCCACACCATTGTTCTGAATAATTGGTAGCAGGTAGGAAGTTTCAGAGGTATTGTATTTATCAATAAGTTCCTGCATGGGCTTTTCCCATTTGATAAACAATTGCTGACCGGTTTTTTTTCTCCGATAGGTCAGGATTCCATTCTGGAGGTCTTTCTTTTTCAGGAATGCCATATCCACAAAGGACATTCCACGTGTATAAAAACTGAACATAAAGATGTCTCTGGCAAAAATGAGAGACTTCTTATTAAGATCCAAATCCCGTATTCTTCGAATCACGCTGAGGGAAACCGCCCGTTTCTTCGTTTTGTCTATGCCGGTATAGACATGCTTGAAGGGATTTCGTTGAACAACAAGCCCTTCATTCACGGCCCGGTTATAAATGGCCCTGAGGTTACGCATATAATACGAACAGCTATTCGGGCAGATGCCATTCCCTTTGAGCCAGCTTTCATAAGCTATCATCTGATTGGAATCCATTTCATCCAACGGGACATCTCCACGGTTATTCAAGTAACGTTCAAAACTGTTCAAGGCACACTGATAGGTACCAGCTGTGCGTACCTTACCTATCTGCCTCAATTCTACCAGCAGTTCTTTTCCATATAAAAGGAAAGTGCAATTCCCTTCAGGAGCAGTGTAAAGTTCTATTATACGGTCCACAGTGAAAGGGCTGTCTTCCTGATTCAATCGGTTGATGCATTTCTTTATTCGGAAAAGGTCTTTATCAATTTGATTTTTTAATGCGGCAAGATAGCTTTTTCGGCCTTCTCCACTTCCTGCCGAGACATTGATTTCACCGGAAGCAGAAATCCACTCACTTGGAAACAGTTTGTAACCGGTGCGGATATGCCGTACTTTACAATGATGAATTATTTGATAATGAACCGTTCCCTCTTTAAGGATAACGGATGAAGGACTGAATTTTACTTTTACACTAGTCATAAACAATCAATTATTAGTTTAACATATGGAATAAAAACAGGAAGTAATTCAAAAAACTTCAAGCTGTTATGTATATCTCCAGCTAAACTATTCTTGATTGATAAAAGACGCTTTAATTATTTTTATCTAAAGCATTGTATTGAGTAATATGACATAATAAGTAGATGTTGAAAATTAGTTTATACTATTCTTAAGAATTAGTTATACTTAAAATCACGTTATTGCACCGCATCTGCTCGCCCTGCACTCAGTCACATAGCTGAGTACAGAACAAGCAGCTACAGTACAATAACGAAATTTTAATGTATAACTAATTTCCAACATCTACTTATGATAAAGTAAAAGACCGCGTTCTGTATATTGCGTGAAGACTTGAAACGGAGTGTCAGAGCCAATGCAAAGAATATCTTGCCATATAGAAAATGGAAAACTCAAAATGGAGAGGCTGTTTCCTGAACTCTTTCCATTCAAGCGAAAGAATTTATAACTGTTGACCTGTCTATATGATTATCGGGTTCACTTTCATCGTGTCCAGGTTCAGGTACAATCCGTTATGCTCGATCACTCCGTTTCGGAACATCTTCCATAGGATGCCGCATCCGAGTTGTGCCAGTGTGGAGTTAATAAACAGGTCCTGTCTTTCCAACGCTTCAGCCAGCGAACAACTCGGGCCGGAATCGGTTTCCTTCACTCTCGCGTATTTCACCATGCGGGTGATGACTTTTAGCGAATTGACGGTTTCATAAAGTTTGGACGCCGGCTGTTTGATTTTCTTCGGTACGGTACCCAGCACGACTTGCCCCGTGGTCTGCGTGTTTCCGAAATCCATCCAGTACAAGGGGGTCTCGTAAGTGCAGTATGTCGGTTGCGGCAAAGCCCTCAACAGATTCCACAAGTCGATCCGTGACTTGATGTTATCGGTACAGGTAATCGTGATATTGGCCAGGTTGTCCCGTCTGGTATCCTTCAATACTGCCGGATAGATGTCCGCTTGCGCCTTCCAGTCATTCCCGAAAAAGTTGTTTATCCGGGTGACGAGGCATTGTGCCTTGTTCTGTCCCAGGTCGGACGGTCCGAAAAGCTGGCGACCGATGTTGGCTTCCGTCACGGTGTCGGGGTCATACAGTGTAACGAACAGTCCCGGGTGTCCGAGTCCCCTCAGAGCTGTGTCAAGACGTGCCAGGCAGGTGAGTACCTGCGACCCGGTTCCTCCCGCTCCGATCAGGTTTACCGTTACCGGATGCTGCGGACTCATCAGGTAACTGTCGGTATAATGTACTCTTTTCATGTCAGTATGTCTTTAAGTTTCATATTGTTCAACGGTTTCAACTCTTTGAGGTCGAATGGTTTGTTCCTGGCCGCTTTCGTTACTAGCACAAGGTTCGACCGGGTCGGATTTCCGTTGCCTCCCAAGTGCGAAAACTCCGTCAGCCAGAATTTCTTTTCCCAGTATTGCAGCAGGCTTTCGTATGTCAGGTTCTTTGGCAAGTCTATATTGGCAGAGCCCAGGCATACGCTGGAGCCGGTCACGTTGAAGAACGGCGCGACATATAGCAGCGTATCCTTGCCGGGCATGTCATCCTTGTAAGCATATATCCTCATCCCATGTTCCCCCGCCTCGTAAATCACTCCCGGCAGGTTGTATTCCGCATTTTCTATTTTGAGGTCGGAGCTGAAGAACATCATCCGCTTATGCGGGGGATTGTACCATACATACCGCTCGCTGCCCTTGCGTGAATCGCAATAGATCAGGTTGGACGGTACTTTTCCGTAAGGCGTGCTGCTATGCCTTTCCGAATATCCCTTTACAAGCTCGTTCATGAATTCCTGCGTTATAGGCCTGCCTTCCGCCATGTTTCCACGATCGTTTATGTCCCGTATCTCCAGAAAAAAATTCTTGTCATCCTCTGAGGCGTAGGCTATCAGTGCCGCCTTGGGGATAAGCTGGGTCTTCAAAGTTCTTGTAAGTTCGTTTGTCTCCATCATAGTGTTCAAATTATTATGTTGATGAATTTGTCCGCCCATTTGAAAAAGCGTTCCGGGTAGTCATCCATGCGGAACAGCTCTCCCGTTTCGGGAGACAGGGCGAGTGTCGTGACCGGTATGATGTCGTAGGTCTCCCTACTGTGGGAATTGTAACAATTCACGAGATAGTCCGTCACCATATCGTAACTGTCATAGATTACACGTATCTGTTGGTAGAGGTACATGGGGTGGAACTCCGGTTCCTCCTCATAAAAAGGATCGTAGCAGTATTCCATGATGCCGCGTTTCGGTGACAGGAATTGTAACCCCTCCTTCATGGCGGAAACCAGCGATCGTTCGTAGTCGTTCCGGGCTTTATACCTGTCAAGTGCCTTCGGCAGGTTCTTGTAGTAGCACTTGCGTTCCACCCTTTGGAGCAGCCTCTTTATTCTGCCGTTCTCGTAGGAGTGCAGGAGCCTCAGCCGTTTTTTCCTTTCCTCCGGGACCTCTTCCGGTACTTCCTCTGAAATCCAGGTCAGAACATATTCCGTGTCGTCCTCGTCTAGAACGGTCTGTATTCCGTTTGCCTTCATCAATTCATGGATGAACGTGATGGAGATACGCCTCAATTCCGGTCCGAGAGCCTCCACGAATTTCATCGGGAAATAATACAGTGTCAGTTTTCCCCAATGATGGGCTTTCCAGAGCTTGAACAGCAACCGTCCGTCTTGCTCTTCAATATTGACGTTCAGCCCCTCACCGACAAGGTCATCCATCTCCTCGTGCAGCCTTGCGATCCCTTCCCCGAATGTCCGGCCCGGGGTATGTACCGCCTCCTTCTCCATCAGATAGGCATATCTGAAGAAGGAGTCACGCAGAAATCCGTAGTTCTCCCGCGTGATGAGATTATGCCTTTTCCCGTCGGAATCTTCCACGACAAGACTCGGTAAAGGTTTTGGCTGAAACGTGGCGTTCAGAAAAGAGGAACGGCACCCCCCGGTGCCGTAATCCTTTCTTTCCTGTCCGTACCGTAACGGATATTGCGTACGGTCTGTCCGATGATGAGCCTTGCAAGCCGTTCCACCTGCTGTTCGTCCAATGGTACACATGATTTCTTCTGTTTTTTATTGTCCTTTCCCATTACTTTTATCCTTTTGTCCCGATGGTAGTTTTGAATTCATACACCGCCTTGTCTTCCTTGATGACCGGCCCGTGCACCGTCGCCGTGGTCAGTTCCGGATAGAAGTTCGAGTAGTAGTTCATGACCATTTCGGGGCTGTCCGACGTGTTCGGGTCATCGAGTGTGACCATCCCGTTGCCTTTCTTGAATGTGAATGAACGTGTCATTCCCTTGATTTCTAATGCCATAATATTAAATGCTTTGATAATGTGAAACATTGGGTTCTAACATGGATTGCGGAAAATCGGGATATTCCTCATAATCTTCCGGGCGGTAGGTAGGGACTTCCTGTCCCCTCTGATAGTACGGATAGAGGTCTTCGGGATTTTGCTCCTGTTCCTGCCGGTATGAAATCTGTTGTTCCGCGTATGCAGGCTGTGGAGGGAGCTGGCGGCTCATCGGCCGTTGTCCGGCGTATTGCGGCTGTGGGGGAGCCTGATGCGGTGCCGGCCTTTGCGCAGGCTGCTGTGGCGGCCACATTGTCTGCTGCTGCCCGTCAGGAATTTGTCCGCCCGCCGGTCCTGATGCCTGGGATTGCGGTGGACAGTGCGGTGCAGGCTGCAACTGTTGTGCCGTTGCTGCCGGTGGTTGTGACCGAAGCTGTTGCGGCGCAGGCGGTTCTTCCATCAGCTCGAACAGGCTTCCCCGGTTCATGGCCTTTTTCTGCTGCTCAAGCATCTCGTCAATCTTCTTCTGGTCCTGCGGCTTGGCATAAAGTCGGGCCTGTCCGAGAGCCGTCACTGCATCCTTATGGTTTCCCGCGGCAATCAGTTCCTCAGCTTTCTTGAGATGCTTCTCGTACTTCTCCCGTTTCTCTTTCTCCTCTTTCGTCTCCTTGGCCTTTGCATCCTTCGCCGCCTTGCTCTCGGAAGCGGCCTTTTCCGTCTGTGCCTCGAACTGCGCCATGTTGGTGATCAGTCCCGTAGCTTTCTGCACCGGCCGGGCGACGGCTTGCAGGAATCCGGTATCCAGTTCCTGCGGAACTCCCTTGAGGGTCAACGGGATAATGTGGTTCTGGGCTTCGTCTTTCAGCCCGTTTGACTTCGGCAGTACGGATACCGCCATTTGTCCGTTCGCTTTACGGATGACGAGTGTCAGGTCGACTCCTTCTGTCATCATCTGGTTGATTGCTGTAAAAAACATAATTATATGGATTAAAGTGTGAATAACCGTATTCTTTCTATCTGTTGAAGAACTCCGCCAGCAGCCTGTTCCGGTCAGGATGACTGCTTATCTCCAGTATCGGGTCCAGCAGTGTGGAGATGTGTACGGGTCCGCCCTTTTCCCGTGGAGGGAATTTGACGGTCGGTTCCGGGACATGGTACTTTCTTCTTGCCGGTATCGGCATTGGTATCTGTACCGGTGCCGTCGGCGGTCTTGAGATGATTGCTTGATTCATGACTTTATCATTTTAATTGTGGATACTCGGGCTTTGGCAGCCCGTTGAACTACATGGGCTTTACGGCAGACGCTTCCGGAAAGGCAAGGCTTTCGGGAAAAATACCGCAAGCCCTCCGGGCGAGGATGATTTTTCCGCGAAACCCGAAGGGTCCCGGCCTTGCCGTCCGAAAAGAAGCGTTTGCCAACTTTGCCCTGTAGTTCCCGGTCTGCCAATGGCTGTATATGCCTCTCTTTCCTTTCCGTCCCTGATCCCGTCATCCTTGTCTTCATAAAGTATGGGATACCAAAAGAGCCGTCCGTTGGGACAGCCCTGTCCTGCAAGGTGTTGCAGTGGTTTATATGCCGCATTTGTTTCATTTCCCGATATTGTATGCCGGTGGAATCAGAATACCAGGCAGCTGAGGATGCAGAAAAGTATCGCCGCCGCTACCAGAAGGCAGGCGATTTTATAGAGGAACCTGAAGAATCCCCTGAAACAGACGATGGCGACTGCCGCCCATACCGGTGAAATCCCTCTTGAATAAAGATAACTGAACATTATGAAGGCTGCGGCGGCCAGTGCCATTCTTTTTATCCATTTGCCGGTTCTCGGTTTTTCGATACATTCCTTTGCTTTCATGATCATTTGCTATTAAAAGGTGAAACATGTCATTTCCAATTTCAGGGGCCAGGATGCGGACCGCCTCCACTGGCAAGGTTTTCGGGGAAAATACCGGAGCAGGGCGAGGATGATTTTCCCCCGAAACCTGCAAGGCCCGACCTTGCAGGTGGAAACGGGCGGTTCCGCTACCTTTGCCCCGGAATTGGAATGACGGTATCATTTACCTTTCCCGCCCTTGGATTTTGGAAAAGAAAGTTTCAGGTTAAAACTTTCGTCAAAAATGATTGCCGCATCGAAAGACACCCCTTTCTTGCCCTTGAAACCCTTGATCAGTCGGGTGGAACCGGAAGAGAAAAGCTGTTCGAGATGCTGGTCCGTCAGTTCCTTGTTCAGAAAATGGCGGAACACCAGCAGTCCGCATCCTTCACGGTCGCATTTCGCGACTTTGGACTTCACCACCACGTTGCCGGTCTTGCACTTGGGGCAGGCAAGGACGCATGATGACGGCTCCGGAAATTTGAGACGCAGTATCTCGCCGGTCACTTTTCCCGTGTATTCCCTGATGGAGAGCATGAAGCTTTCCGGATCGAGGGTACGCCCCTCTATCTGTTCCAGTGCTTTTTCCCATGTGCCGGTCAGCTTCGCGTCAGCCACCATCATGTCCTTTACCGATTCATAGAGATAAAGCCCCTTTTCCGTCGGACGGATACTCTTGCCGGAACGCTCGATGTAGTCACGTTTGAGCAGGGTCGTGATGATGGCGGCACGGGTGGCAGGCGTACCGATACCCGTATCCTTCACCGCTTCGCGTGCCTGTCCGTCAGTGATTTCCTTGCCGCAGTTCTCCATAGCCGTGAGCAGGGTGGCTTCCGTATAAAGAGGTTTGGGCAATGTCTTTTTCTGTGACAGTCCATGTCCCATGACCGGTATTTCCTCACCCTCTGTAAAAGATGCTGTGCCTTCGTCTCTTTCCGGCTCGTCCTTTTCCCGGTCCTCCTTTCGGGAGAACACCGCCCGCCAGCCCGGATTGGCGATAACAGTGGAACGGGAGTGGAAGTCCAGTCCCCCGCATACGCACTCCATGAGCAGCAGTTCTTTCTCGCAAGGGGGAGAGAAGGCTTCCAGCATCCTGCCGGCTATCAGAGTATAAACCGTGGATTCCGCTTCGGACAATCCCTCAGGGACGATACCGGTGATAATCAGCGCATGGTGGTCGGTCACTTTTGCGGCATCCACGCTTCGTGTATTCAGGGCGGAAAGGTCTAAGCTCCTTCTGTACTCACGAAACTCCGGCATGGCTGTTATCTTTTCCAACAATACCGAAATGTGCGCCATGACATCCTGCGGAATATACCTGCTGCCTGTCCTCGGATATGAAACCAGTTTTTTCTCGTACAGGGACTGTGTGATGGCAAGGGTCTTGTCCACCGGAAGGTCGTAATGAATGTTACAGTCCTTCTGGAGGGCTGTCAAATCGTATAGGAGCGGAGCCTGCTGGAATATCTTCCCTCGCTTTACTTTAGTGATTGTTACCACCGATCCGGGGGTAATACTCTTGTATGCCGCTTCCGCCATATTCTTGTCCTTGAACTCCTTCGTGTGGATGAACTGCCGGTGCCCGTTGTCCCTTTTCAGCACTATATGCAACTGCCAGTATGGTGTGGAGACGAAGTTACGGTTCTCCTTGAAGCGTGCGCATATCATGGCAAGGGTCGGTGTCTGTACCCGTCCGATGGAGTTGTTCACCGAACCGGAGGCTGCCGCCAATGCGCGGCTGGCATTCATGCCCACCAGCCAATCCGCCTTCGCCCTGCTGTCCGCGGCTGCATACAGGCTGTCATATCCGGTTCCTTCCTTGAGGCTTGCCATTCCCTCACGGATGGCCTCGTCGGTAAGCGAGGAGATCCACAACCGTTTGAACGGCTTGGTACAGCCCAAATAAGAATATATCCACCGGAAGATGAGTTCCCCCTCACGTCCGGCATCGGTCGCCACGATGATGCTCTCGCATCCGGCGAGCACTTCGCCGATGACCTTGAGCTGCCTGCCGGCTGCGATGTCCGTCACCATCCCCCTGTCAGTGCGTACCTGCCGCACGACAAGACGGAACGGATCGGGAATCATCGGAAGGTCTTCGGCGGCGGTTCTCGTGTAGCCGTATGCATCCGGTAAGGCCAGTGACACCAGATGTCCCAGTGCCCATGTCACCATGTAACCGTTTCCCACTATGTAGCCGTCCTTTTTTTCTGTAGCCCCGACCACACGGGCTATGTCCTGACCGACACTCGGTTTTTCTGCTATGATTGCTATCATGATTCGGATAAAGTCAAGCCGTTTCCCGCTTGCCGGTGTGTGGTGGAACGGAAAACGGCGGTTATACATTCAGTTTACATATTATATATAAGGAGGGGCTACTGTTGTCCGAAGGGTTTGATGCCGAGGATTTCGAGCAGCGGTCCGCCGTCCTTGCGCACCAGCTGTAGCGTGGCGTCCATCACCACGTCCACACCAAGCAGCACCAGGCTGAGCCGTATCACATTCGTTTTCTCCCCCTTGAGCAACGTGTCGAGTTCTCCCGACATTTCCAGCTCGTCTTTCAATATGCCGATACCTGCCAGTTCCTCCCAGTTTACGTCCTCTACCTTGAAAGGCGTGTTGTTTTCCTTGTTCATTTCCATATTTCTTTTCTTTTAGGATTCCACATTCATTTGATTCATGCATCATGCTATACTTGCGCCTTTGGATTTCCGGCTGCCCTGTTCCTGCCTCTGTGTTTCAGCCACGACATTTCGTTGCGAGGCGTCACGCTTGCGGTCGGGGTTCTCGTTGTAGAAGTCCAGCCTGCCCTGGTTGAAGTTCGCCTTGACATACTGGGAGATGGTCTTGCCGTCATATCCCTTGATACCCTCCACCAAAACAGCCTTGCCACTCTGCAGGTCGGAACGCTGCTTGCGGGTAAGCTCCACATCCCACACCTTATCCGGAATCTTGAATTCCGCACGCTGCTCGAAACCGTCCGGAGTGCGTGAATAACTGAGCCGTCCGGTTTCCAGGTCCGCCTTGATGAACGAGGAGAACTCCTCGCCCTTGCGGTTCACCATGTCATTGAGGAAGATGGTCCTGCCCTCCCGTAGTTGTTGCTGCTCCTCGGCGGTGATTTTCACGCCATTGATCTCGTTCGGGATATAAATTTCCCGTGCGCCCTCCGGGGAGTCGGGATTGTAGCGGGTATAGGCGGGCCTGCCCGTCACCTCGTCCAGCTTGACATAGGAGGAGAATCTCTCCCCGTCCTTACGCTCCATTCCCTCCACGAAAATGGCCTTTCCGGCATTCAGGTCTTCAACCTGCTGTTTGGTCAGTTCCACGCCACCCAATGACTGGCGGTTGAAGAGCTTGTCGTTATCGAAGATATATTCGATGCCCCTGCGCTCGGCGTTGATCTGGATGTGGGCGTCGAACTCCTTTCCGTTGTTGGAAATCATACCCTCGATGAACACCTTCTTGCCTTCGCGCAGGTCGTTCTGCTCCTGCTCGGTAAGCTTTACGCCTTTAATCTCCTTCGGGATGAAGACATTTTCCGCACGCATGGCGACCACCTCATTGGTGAGCTTGTCAATGCTGACAAAAGAGGGGATGTATTCACCGCCACGTCCTTTCAGTTCCACGACACGTCCCATATTGCCTGTTTCAAGCAGATTCTTCTTGTCCTCCTCGGAGAAGATATGCCCGAAGTACGGGCGGTCAAGTTCGGGTTTCTGCCGGATACCGTGGATGCCCAGCACGATGGGACCTCCCACGGACTGCTGGAGTGACAGCCGTGCGTCGGTACGCAATACGGCAGAACCGAAATTCATGCTGATGGGCACGACCTGGTTGGTCTTGTAGCCCCTGAGCATCTGGTCAAGGAGTCCGCGTTCCTGAAGATACTCGCGGGACAGCCCGTATTTCTTCAGTTCCTCCCAGTTGATCATGGATTCATTGTAGCGGTATTTCGGCTGCTGCGCGGTTTCCGGAGCGGCCTGTTGCTGTGTCTCAGTTTTTTTTGCCATTTCTTCTTGATTTTGATGGTTTATACTTTGGTTTTCTTTGGAGCGGGGAACAATCTCGTATTTCTTTAGAAATTCCTCCACCGCGTCTGATTTTCTGCCTGCGGCAAGATCCTCGATTGCCTGTCTGACTTCCGGGTTGTCCAGCGCATTCTCCTTGACGGAAAGGATGCCGAAACGAGTCGGGTCTTTCAACTGGCTCCAAAAGTTCTTCAGGAAATTCTCGAACATGCTGGCATATCGGTCAATTTTCAGGAAAGAGTTCCGGTGTTTTTTGTCTGCCGAAACCGTCTTGTACCTGCCGTTCTTGTCGATGTCGGATATTGCCTGTAGAAGCAGTTCCATCTTGTCGAGGATAAACACGATGTCGCTCAGCTGGGCGTTCTCGGTGACTTGCGTTTTTGGGGGTTCGTCCCTTACATTTTTCTTTGCCATAACTGTAATTTTTAGGGTTTATAACTGTTGTTGTCACCGCAAATATATAGTCATAAATTTGATAAATCACTATTTCTCAATGCGTTATACTATCTGTTTCATCGGATGTCATCACGTTTCACCGCAGAGGGAGAAAACGCAAGGCGGAAAAAAGGAAGAATCAAGGATAAAAGTGTGAGAAACGTACCGGGTCCGATAAAAGAAGAGAGAGAAATACGCGAAGGGAAAGCCAAAAACAAAAAAGGCGGAACGGGAAAATGGGAAAGGGTAGAAAAGCCGCAAACGACACGAAGCCGATAAAGAGAAACTGTATTATGCAGAGTGGAGAGCGAGCTGTCTTTAGTCCCCGCTTCCTTCTGTTACTCCATAGGACTGGATGAGAATTTACGTGCGGTTGATGTTGACAGCATAATCCATTAGGACATCAGGTGTCGGCAAAATACCGCCGCCGGATTGTATCTTGGTTTTGTCCTATGCGTCGTAGGTCGCTTCGCTTGCTAAGTCCCGGAACGTTTCTCCAACTCGGACGGCGATACCGGAACGTTTTTTCGGGTGAAAAATTACCGAAGGGAATTTTTTGCCCGAAAACCGCAGGCCTGAACGTAGAAGGTATCGTCCCTCCGAGTTATCTTCTTAAAGGGACTTGACAAGTGAAGCGTGGCTTATGATGGATTTTTATAGAGAAATATGGAAAAATGTACCTTTAGCCCAAGAAAATTGCAATCATTTCGCAGAAGTAATCAGAAAGTGATTACTCTTGCAGAACGATAATACATGAAAAAATGTTTTTGTTCACTCATCTATAGATGTTCATTTTTAATGAATGCGAGCAAATAATGAACATGGATTCGCTTATATCCGCCTTCTATTGGAGAAAATTGGTCTTTTACCCATTTTTCTCCAATAAAATAACCGTAATACTGATAATTTTCACTACTTTTGCAACATGATTATACCAAGGGATAAATATTTGCAAGAGCTAAGAAGTGTGATGCACAACGGAATGATTAAGATTATTACCGGTGTACGCCGTTGTGGAAAATCTTATCTTCTATTTGAATTATTCAAACAATCATTACTTGAAAACGGTGTGAATGAAGAGCACATTATTCAAGTTGATTTGGAAGACCGACGTAATAAACACCTCAGAGAGCCGGACAGATTATTGGATCACATCGATGGACATATCACAGATAACGATATGTATTACATACTATTGGATGAAATACAACTTGTTCCTGAGTTTGAAGATGTACTCAACAGCTATCTGAAAATTAAAAATACAGACGTATATGTAACAGGAAGCAATAGCCGAATGTTGTCCAGTGATGTAAAAACAGAATTTCGTGGTCGAGGGTATGAAATCAGAGTCCATCCACTGAGTTTTTCGGAATTTCTCAAGGCAGGACAGTACACAAATGAACTTTCTGCCCTACAGGATTATATGATTTATGGAGGAATGCCACAAGTCGTATCTTTTTCAAAGAAAACAGAAAAAGAAAATTATCTAAAATCCTTGTTTCAAGGAACTTATATACGCGATATAAAAGAGCGTTACAATATTAGGAACGATGATGATTTGAGTGAACTTATAGATATTATTGCTTCCAACATAGGCTGCTTGACCAATCCGACAAACCTTGAAAATACATTCAAGTCCGTAAAAGGTCATAGTATTTCAGATACAACCATACAGAGTTATCTTGGAATGTTACAAGATGCCTTTATGTTGGAAAAAGCCATTCGATATGACATCAAAGGAAAGCATTACATCAACACGCCTTCAAAATATTATTTTGAAGATGTCGGACTACGTAATGCCCGTCTGAATTACCGTCAAATTGATGGGGGTCATCTTATGGAAAATATCATATATAACGAACTGCGTATCAGAGGGTATTCGATTGATGTAGGGCAAGTGGAAGTGAGAATAACAAATGATGATGGAAAGAAAATGCGAAAACTACTGGAAGTTGATTTCATTTGCAATAGTGGGGATAAACGTGTGTACATACAATCAGCACTTGATATGCCCACTCAAGAAAAAATTGACCAGGAAACCAATTCCCTTCGTCATATCAAAGATGGATTCCCTAAAATAGTCATTGTGGGAGGTTTGACCCCTTCTCATGTGAATACAGATGGCATATCAATCATTAATATAATAGATTTCCTTAAAGATACAGAAGGAAATCTATTATGAATCCACCATAATATGTAGCATAATAGTGTGTAAAAATAGTAAGGACAATGTGCATAATGCACCCAAAATATAAATCCACCCCTGCTACAAATAGCTGTAACAGGGGTGGTTTTATCAGAAAGGGAGTTTTGACTTTACCTGCACCGTTTTTCACGCAATTGCAGATTAACTTGTGGTATAAAAATTTTATGTATGTATGCTCCAGCCGTGAAATGGTTCCATCATTACGGCAAAAGACTCATCCGGTCTGCCGTGATAGAGCAATCCACCCACAATGCCGTTTCTTCCATCCGGTGTCCTTTCCGCAAATCCGAATGAATACGGAGCGAAATCGTAATACAGTTCAATTTCATACCTGCCGCCAGAGTTCTTCTCCCATTGTTTGAGGCGTTCAATGCAATTCTGAAAGGTTGTGTCACCAATACTTTTGGCGTATTCCGCCACCTTGTCGTAGTGTTCCTGACATTTGATTTTCATATCCGGTAATTTTAAGTTGTTTGTAGCAATTCTTCGTATATTCCGAAATCGAGGCATCCGGCAACAGTAAAATCCTCCCCATCTTTGTCCGTCAATGATTTCAAGTCTTCCAGACTATTGCAGTAGAAGAATATCTCGTCATCCTTTTCCGTGTCGGATTCCATAGCCAAAGCGATCCTTACTTCTACTGTTTCCAGTGTGTCACACCATCTGATGACACAGTCCGCATAATGAGGTTCACATCCTTGCTCACTGTAGAACTTCAGATAAAGACCTCCTATTTCCTGTCTGACTTCATCGGGCTTTTTCCATGTACTGTCATCCACGATTTCAAAGCCTATTCCTTCAACCAACAGGCACGTGCCATTGTCATTGACCATCATGGTGCGCTTGCCGATATGTTTTTCTCGTATTTCCGCCCAATCTGGCAAGTCCCAACGTTCTACAGTCCAGATTCCACGGTAATTTTCCGGGATGGCATTGTATTCACTCAATATTATCTTTTTCATTTCAAATCGGTTTATGCTGTTATAAAAGTCACTTCATACGTTTTACATGGTTTCCCAAAGGCCGGGTAAGCATCAAACTCTCTGTATGCTTCCCAATCCACCGACATGGTATATCCGTTCGGAAAATTTTCACCGATGAATCGGGTTATCAGATCCTTGTCTTCATCGGTAAGGAACAATTCTTCTTCAATGCCGTACTCCAATGCAAAAATCGCCCATTCGGGAATGTTGTTCCAAACGAGCGGTGTATTATTGTTTTCCTTCATACTTTCAAGTTTATTGCGGTGATACCAGCAGTCTTTGGATGATGCCGTCAAGTTCCGTTTCCCATTTGTCCGTACCGTTAAGGAGAGACGGGTAAGTCAACTGTTGCCATTGCCGGTAGTCGAAGAGTTTCATCCGGAGCGGATAATAATCAAAAAGTTTCCGTCCTTCGGAGAATATTCTCAGGTGATTGACACCTACTTCCATCAGTTTCAGACCGTAATGGTCGATAATCTCATGAAATCTATTCATCGGTGTGAAATTGCTTCTTTTCCTCATAATTCATTTGTCATTATAATTCGTTCAACAATACATTTTATACAAATCGGTATCTGACAGCGTACACAACTCTTCATCCGTACAGTAACCGTCAATCTCTTCGCTGGCTTCCATTGCCTCATATATACCGTTACGCATATCGTTTGCCAGTTCATTCCGCAGGCTCTCCACTGACACCCTGAATATATGGTTGCCGGCATCTATTTCCCTGACGGGATAGACACATCCTTTCCAATGGATTTGCCCGATGACGATTGCTTCATTCGCATTTTCAGCCATCCAGTCCAGGTATTCTTTAATGATATCCCCATGACAAGGATCCGGTTTGCAGAAACATCCCAATGTCTTGCCCTGCAAATTCCCGATCCGCTTGCGGAACTCTTTATCCGTACTCAGGCGATGATAAAAGTATTTCCTGTATCGGCCAAGCGTACTGCCTTTTGCCATCGTTGCTTCCAGTCTGAACGGATTCCCGAAATAACCGTCCTTGCCATATCCAGCCCTGCCAATGTACACGTCACAGGTTTCCTTGCGGATATTGACCACTCTTGTTCTGCCCATAGCCATATTTCTTTTATTCAGTTAAACATTCACCGGCTCGTGAGCCGATATTTTATTTCTTGCCTGCATCACTGTCCCGTGCCGGATTGTGCAAGGCTTTCCGGAAAAATACCGCAAGCGGAGCGCGGAAGATTTTTGCGGAAACCCGTAAGGGCTTGGCCTTGCTCAATCCAGGCGGGCACGGGACTACCTTTGCAGGCTGAAATAAAAAAGCGGACTTGTTCTATTCGTCTTTTTTATCATCTTCCTTCTGCGGAATCAGGTGTTTCAGATCCGGATCATTGGCTATCCTTGCCATCTCTTCCTCAATGATCTGCAGTACGTCAGCCTTGATGCGTGAATAGTTGCGGTCTATCTGTTGCTGCATGATGTCGTTGCCGTCCTCGTCCTTGAACTCGTTGATGACGGGTATCTTCTTGTAGGCTTTTGTTTCCGCCGCCACTTTTTCACTGTCGACAATAATCCGCGCATGGAAAATCTTCTGTTCTATCTCTTCTCCGAAATTGTCCGCCACGCTGCCCACGAATGTTCCCTGCGAGAGATTGGCTATTTTGGATGCCGGTATCAGAGAATCCAACTGCGTGTTGATGGAGGTGGATGTATCCTGCCGGTTGATGGAGATGGATTGCCTTTGTTGCAGGATTTTACCGAACCGCTCGGAAAGGCTCTTTGCGGTTTCACCTACCACTTGGCCGCTGAATATATTGCCGACCGTATTTTGGATTACCTTCGCCTCTTTTTCACCGTAGTCACGGGTCAGCTGGGAGAAATCCTGGAAGCCGAGACAGACTGCCACTTTGTTGCTTCGGGCGGTGGCTATCAGATTGTCAATACCCCGAAAATATATCGTGGGTAGCTCATCTATGATGATGGAGGATTTCAACTGTCCTTTCTTGTTTACCAGTTTCACTATACGGGAATTATACAGACCGAGAGCCGCCGAGTAGATATTCTGCCTGTCCGGATTATTTCCCACACATAGGATTTTCGGATGTTCAGGATTATTCAAATCCAACGTGAAGTCATCGCCTGTCATGACCCAATAAAGCTGCGGTGAAATCATCCTCGAAAGCGGGATTTTAGCACTCGCTATCTGGCCCTGCAACTGATCTTGTGCTCCGCCCTGCCAGGCATCCATAAAGGGGGAAAGATAGTTTTCGAGGGACGGGTAAGAGGTGAGAATCGTGAAAATATCAGCATACGGCTTGTTAAGGAATTCTATCGCGTGAGGGAAGGTACAATACTTGCCGTCCTTGTAAATTCGCAGATACCAGATGATTGCCGCGAGCAGGATAATCGGTGATTCCACGAAAAAATCACCCTGCTTCTGTATCCAGGTCTTGTTCAAATTGAGCATTATCGTGTAGGCACTTTCATAAGCATCGGAAATATCCGCCATGAACTTGGGATTGATAGGATTACAGCGGTGGCTGCGCCTCGGATCGTCAAAATTAATGACATAGAACTCCGGTCTTACCTTGTAATGCTCCTTGTGCTTAAGCAAATGGTTGTATGCAATTTCGGACAAATCCGGAAATTTGTAATCATAAATATACATGGCAAAGGATTTCTCAATCTGCTGTTTTATGTAATTGTTTACCACTGCATAGCTTTTCCCCGAACCGGGCGTTCCCAGTACGATGGACGCACGAAAAACGTTTACAACGTTGATCCATCCGTCCCATTCCTTGCCCTGATAGACAAACTTCGTGGGCAAGTTGACGGAATACTCGTTCTCCATAAGCCTTGTTTCCTGTATGAAACTCTCGTTGGCAGTATTGAAGACATCTTCCATAAGGTTATGTTTCAGCATACGACTGATCCACATACCCGACATCAAGAGAAGGATATATCCTGCGGTAAGTGTTACCGTATATATGACAGCGTTGGCCGTCGGGCTGAATGGCAGGTCAAGCATCCACCAGTTCATGAAAAACAGCACCAATCCCGAAAGGAAAGCGGCGTATATCCTGCCCCATGTCATCTCCTGATTTTTCACTCCTTGGGTACCCAGGCATGAGAGGGCAAGGAATATGACGGCAAATACTTTCGTTATAAGCAGGTTGCTGAACAGTCCTGCCGTCCGTTGGAAATTGAGCAGTATCCTGTCGACCACACCTATATTTATACCCATATCCACAAATGACCGGTAGCAGAACCAGTACACGTGAATGACAATAAACACAATGGAGATAGCTCGCATGAATTCCATGACTTTGGCCAGTCCTCTCAAATCATCTTCCTGTTGCATAATGAACTAATTTTAATATTAGAAAAATCGGTAATTAGGAAATTCCGCGTGAGCGGCGTTTCTTCTTCTTTTTACGTTGCAGTCTTCGGGCAAGAGCCTCTTCCTGTGGGTCGGGACCGTTCTGTTCCATGGCGAATATACCGAAAGCCTGTTCGATGGCGCTTTCCATATCGGAGGAGAATCCGCTTTGCAGACCGATGTCCGGCATGTGAGCATCCACATTGGGGATGTTGTCAGGATTATTGAAGAGCCGTTCAAAGGCATTCGCCGAGAACTCCTTGCCAAGTCGGGAGCCGTTATAGACCTCGCGGTTCTTGTGGTCGATGAAGGTCGCTCCATAGATGCGTCCTTCATCGTTTTCACGGAACAGCGCGTCTATGCCTTTGTCGGCAAGCAGACGGACAAATTCCTCTCTGTTGCCACGGCAGCCGTGCATGGCAAGGGTAATCTCGTTCCGTATCTTCGGTTGCCATTTTTTTGCTTTATACTCGCGGGCGTTGTAACCGATACGTTTTTCCAACCCTTCGTAACCGTAGCGTTTACCGATAAGGGAAGACTTGATGGGTGTGCATACCGGTTTTCCCGTATCATCTGTCATGATATAGACGATACCGTTATAGGGTACTTCACCAAATTCGCCTTTCACTTGCTTCGCCTCGATATTGAAACAGGAAAGCAACGCGCTGTATTCTCCGAAAGACTGGTAACGGTAGGTACCGAATACGCTCTTGACGATATTGGATACCTGTTTCTTCACGTCACCGCTTTGGTAGTCCGCTTTTTTGAGATACGGTTCCAGCAGTTCCTTCCGCTTGTCTTCCACCTGTTTCAGGCCGAACTTCCGTTCCAGTTCCCGGCAGGCTTTCATCGAGCGGTTCCACTCGTAGGCATCGTCAATCTTTTCCCCTTTCTCGTTCACGCAAGTGGATACGATATGGATGTGCCTGCGGCTGATGTCCTCGTGTACATATACGATGTAGGGCTGGTCGCCATATCCCATCTTCTGCATATACTCTTTGGCGAGGTCGGCAAATTGGCTGTCTGTCAGCCGGTCATCCAATGAGGGGTTTAACGAGATGTGCAGTACGGGCTTCTCCGTGTTCTTGTTGGCAAGCAGGTAATTCTCGAACGCCCATATCGTCTGCCGCATGACCTGTTCAGGATTGCCCGTGACATCGGTAATCATGCGGTTCTCGTAAATGATACGTGCCGTGGCATCATCCACTTTCTGCTGGTTATAGACGATTGCCCCGTAAAGGGAAACGCCTCTGTTGATTTTCGCCACCATATCATCCTTCCTCCCTTTTCCTTTTGATAAGGTAGGCTTCTTCAAACTCGTGGGTAAGCATAATAATCCGCTTGCTCAGCACTACCAGGTCTATGGTCGCCTTTTCTAGATTTCGGAGCAGGGCATATGCCCGTTTTTCCCCGAAATTGGTCTTGACCGCCTTGACCGTCTGGTTGTAATTGTTGCCGATACCCTGGAACTGGTGGTAGAAATTGGTCAGGCGGATGTAGTAGTCCATCGTTGCCTTATCGATTTTAACCACCTTGATTTCGTGTCCGAAAAGCATCGCCTTGATAAATTTTGAATGTTCTTTCAATCCGGATTTCTGGAACTGGATGTTGAAACGCCCGTTTTCTTCCGAGTTCAACCGTACTACATAACGGTGCACGGCAGGGTCGGATTTTGGCTTCCGCCCCACACCTTTTGTCGATTTTTTCTTTCTGTTTTCTTCCATACGCATTGATGTTTCCTGTTTCTGATTTTCCGTCCCGGATTCACGACTTTGGAGTGAATCCCTCCCGAGCCGTCAGGCGAGCGGCAAGTTGTTTTGAGTGCCCGAATTTATTTCGGGTGCCTCAAAACACAACTTGCTATGTTCGCTTGAACATGAATTTTCCTTCGTCAAATTAAGTTTTGACCTTCAGCCTCATTCTTCGGCTTCGGGAAACCTCCGCAGCGGTATCCGTTCCGTTGTCGGTGCAAAGTTATGGCGGTTTATCCTGTTGTAAAATAGCGGGTTATATGTAACGTGATGACAAATGATGACACAGGTCGTCACCTCCCTTAAAACATAGTGCAGGTATGAAAAAATACCCTTTTATTTGCAGCGTAAACGGTAAAACAAACCAATAATCAAGTGACTGTCCGTTGTATTGTCGGTTAGCGAAAACACTTGTTGCAACAGGTGGGCAGTAATTGTTTACTTGCTTTGTTAGGGCAGATAACTATCGGTTGGTCGGTTTGCCGGTTGGTGAGCACAAAGTAACCATATCACTAACAAACCTTGTCACAAAGCAAACAACAGACAAGTAAAACAATAGTGTAATAAACCATTAAAAAAGTTCAGTTATGAAGAAGAATCCGTTATTCGTTGCGGTCAGCAACCAGAAAGGTGGGGTCGGCAAAAGTACAATGTTGGTAACACTTGCCAGTCTCCTGAATTATTCGATGGGCAAGAATGTGGCTATCGTTGATTGTGACGCCACCCAGCGCAGCCTGTTCAATCTGAGGGAACGGGACATGGAGATGGTGGAGATAAACAAAAAGTACATGGTGTTGCTGGAGGAACAGAGGCTCAGGGGATGCAGGATTTATCCTATCAGGCAGGCAAAGCCGGAGAATGCACGCCAGGTGGCCGGAGAGTTGGCGGCAAAAGCAGATTTTGATATCGTTTTCATAGATTTGCCGGGGTCTATGGACATATCCGGCGTTTTGCAGACCATTTTCAATGTGGATTATGTATTGACCCCCATTGCCGCTGACAATTTCGTTATGGACAGCAGTTTTGTCTTTGCCAAAAGTGTTATGAAGTGTGCGGAAAACCGGAAGAACATTCCCTTGAAAGACGTGTTCCTGTTCTGGACCAAGGTCAAGAAAAGAAGCAATACCGAAGTGCTTGACAATTATATGGCACTGATGAAGAAACAGGGGTTGAAAATTCTGGATTCAATGATTCCCGATCTCTGTCGCTATGACAAGGAACTCTCATCCCGGACCCGCACCTATTTCCGATGTTCACTCCTTCCCCCGCCGGCAGGACAGCTTAAAGGCAGCGGATTGCAGGAACTGGCAAACGAACTGATTGTAAAATTTAACCTGTAATTGAGATATGGCAAAGAAAATTGTAAAAGTGAATGAAGAAAAAATCAGGGGGTATATGGTCGGTGACATTCCTGATGCCATCGAGAACGAGGATATCATAGTGGTTGAGGTTCCGGAAGAGGAAAACAATGAAAGGCAGGATACGGAAAAAGAAACTGCCCGGAAAAATCCCAAACCTTGCAATATGCCCGAATGTGACAGTAACTTTCGTCAGAAGTATCTGGTGAATACCCCCATGCCCGGACGCATCCAGGTATACCTGAACCGCAAGCTGTACGACGAGATAAAGAATTATCTCCATGTGATAGCTCCCGAAGTAAGTATTGCGAGCTATATCAGTAACATCATCGCCGAGCATATAGAACTCAACATCGAGGAAATCACCCGAATGTATAAAGACCGTTTTTCACCCCCTAAAATTCAATAGTCATGGAAACAACATTAATTTATTTTTCAGTAAAAGTCCTGTCGGCAACCTACATATTATATAAGGTATGGATGTTCATTTTCAGTCCGAAAGTTTATAATTTTTGGGATAGTCAGCTTCGTCATATGCGTATTGCACGTATCCGGTTATGGAAATCACGCAAAAAGCGGATGGCGGAAAAAGCAAGGAAAGCCCGGTATAGGGCAAGACTGGACAAGGCTGAAGCGTGGATCGCACAAGCGGAGAAGGATATCCTTAAAGTCGGGCATGAAGAGAAAACCGAAACGCAGCCGAATCCACTGGACGAGTACAATGAAGTTATCGGAAAGACAAAAATAGTCTATCTTGAAGACCCGGACGTGGCGAGAAAAACTCCCACACGTTCTGAACCTATGAAGAAAGAGCCTATAGAGGAAGATGAGGATATAGATCCGGATGATGTGATAGATGGTTTCTCTTCACAAAAGGGACTGACAGAATCGGAAAAACGGGAACTTATGTCAAATGACGGGTGTGTTCCTGACCCGGATTTTTCAAGGGCACTGACTTTTGAAGAACTGAACAATGTCGCTGATGTACTTATTTCGGGGACGGATGACAGAAAGAAAATCCGAAATGCAGCCGAAACCTTGTACCAACTTCAGGATACAGACCTGTTCAGGTTCTTTGCAACCGAATTGAGTACTCAAAGCCAATTGGAAAAACTGCTCAAGGAAAATATGCCAAATGGAAAAGAGACGCCAAAACAGTCTTTGGAACAGATTAGAATTGATTGGAATAAATACATGTAAATATGGGATCGAATGTGAAAAACAAAAAACAACAAGCAATGCCGAAGTCAGAAGCAGAATCTTTCGGCATAAAAAGAAATCCTGCAATTCGTGCCCCACGCATCTATCTATCTGAAGAAGAAATCATCAGAATTATGCGGAAAGAAGCCGCTATTAAAAAGAAGATAGGAAATCTTATTGATAGTATGCTTTGTGATGACTCACAAATTTCAGAAATGGATAATACAAAAAATAAGACAGAAGCATTCGATATAGATGAATTCGTTTAATTGTTTCTTTTTGCTGTCATAGTTTCAGAAGGCATGTCGATGTGATATCGGTGTGCCTTTTCCTGTTTTTGGAGATTTATATATCCAAACTGTCTCTTTTTGTTTCCATCGTCATATTAAATTTCTGCCAATATTGGCACTTATATATTATGGACTATAAGATAATGCTGACAAATAGGTATTTAAGAGAAATCAATGCAAAAACTCTATCTTTGCAAAAAAAATGAACGATGGCAATGACAAAAGCGATATTAGAAAAATGGCTGGTGGCGCAGAAGCGTCACCGCCTTTCAGACAGGCAGGTGCAGATGGCCCGTGAATTGGGTCTGAATCCCGACAAGCTCGGCAAGATAGATAACCACCGGCAGGAGGTGTGGAAAACCCCGCTTCCGCAGTTTATCGAGGATATCTACTTCAAGCGGTTCAAACGGGAAGAGCCGGAAACGGTCAAGCCCTTAAAGCAGATTATGGCTGAAATGGAGGTCAAGAAGAAGCAACAGAAAGCGAAGAAGGAGGAACGGAGGAAACAGCGTGCCCTCTCTTCCGGTTCTGAGGAATAGATAATATAATATACAAGAAGCGAAGTGTGAAGGCCGATCGGCTTTCACACTTCGCTTTTCCATTCCAATACAGACAGCCGCTATTTCATCCTTTCATAAAGATTGATGACCGGCTTGCCGCTTTCCAACGCCTTGCTCACCGTGTAGAATGTTCCCCCTTTCGGCACAAGATCCCAATAGGCTATGACTGTATCTGCTTTACGCACCATGTATTCATCCCTGCGAAGGTAACATCCCTTGTGGTAATTCTCGGAAACCATGACCACCCGGTCCATCCTTTCCAACAGACGGGCATACAACAGCCGGTCTTCCGCTTCAAACCACAAGGGCTGTTTCCGAAAAGGTACTGCCGCTATGAGCTTGATACCTTCGTATCTCTCCCTGACCTGCAAGACCGCCTCCGCAGCAGTCATATTAAATCCGCTGGCCATCCCGGTGTAGTATTCCTTGTATCCCTGCCCGTACAGTTCTATTACCATTCCAGCCACAGCTTCCCTGATTTGTGCAAGTATCCGGGGATCGTTTCCGAACCCTTGCAGAATACGTTCCTTACGGTGTCCCGTGAAAGCCACTGTCTGATTGTTTCTTGTTTCCATGTTATCTTCTGTTTTTTGTTTTACATATATCCATTCAAACCGAACGGTATTTTATTTCCTGAAGGCTTTTCCGCCCCGGTTCGGAATCCCGCAAGGCTTGCCGTGAAAAAATACCGCAAGCGCAGCGAGGATGATTATTTCACGGCAACCAGCCCGCAGGGCCGCCTTGCCGGGCTTCTCAGGACACGGGGCTACCTTTGCCGGAAGAAATGAAATGCCGCTTTCTCCTTATCCTGTTTTTACTGTTTCATATTGCCAGGAAAACCCTTTTTGAATGATTGAAAATTCCCTGCCGATGTAACGTAATGTCATACGGTGTCACATATCGTACAGTTTGTAAATCAATAAATTAAGCATTATATATTCGCAGTCGAAATCATTTTTTGTCTCACTAATTAAAAGTTTCGACACATGAAAAAAAGATTCTTTTTGGCAGCCATGACGCTGCTGGTTTCAATGGGGGCATCCGCCCAGGGCAACGGTATCGGTGGAATTACGGAAGCTACCAATATGGTCACTTCGTATTTCGATCCCGGCACCAAGTTGATTTACGCTATCGGTGCCGTTATCGGCCTTATCGGAGGCGTGAAGGTCTATTCCAAGTTCTCGTCAGGCGACCCGGACACCTCAAAGACTGCCGCCAGCTGGTTCGGTGCGTGTATCTTCCTGATTGTCGCTGCCACCATCTTACGCTCATTCTTCCTGTAATATGGCGGAATTCAATGTCAACAAGGGGATTGGGCGCAGCCCGGAGTTCAAGGGACTCAAGAGCCAGTACCTGTTCATCTTTGCGGGAGGATTGCTCGCGTTGTTCGTAATCTTCGTCGTCATGTACATGGCAGGTATCAACCAGTGGGTCTGCATCGGTTTCGGGGTCGTTTCCGCATCGGTGCTGGTCTGGGGCACTTTCAGGATGAATTCGAAATACGGTGAATGGGGCCTTATGAAACTCCATGCGCTGCGCAGCCATCCCCGCTACATCATCAGCCGGAGAAAGTTCCTCCGGTTGTTTTCTCCAACCATTAAAAACAGAAAAGCATGAAAAACGTAATGAAAACAGCCACGCTGGAAAGCAAGTTTCCGCTGTTGGCCGTGGAGAACGGCTGCATCATCAGCAAGGATGCGGACATCACCGTGGCATACCGGGTGGAACTGCCGGAACTGTTCACGCTGACACGTGCCGAGTACGAGTCCATGCACTCCACCTGGGCAAAAGCGGTAAAGATCTTGCCGAACTACAGCATCGTACACAAGCAGGACTTCTTCATCGAAGAGGGATATAAGCCGGATATCTGCAAGGAAGACCTGAGCTTTCTGAGCCGCAGTTTCGAACGCCATTTCAACGAGCGGCCGTATTTGCAGCATACCTGTTACCTGTTCCTTACGAAAACCACGAAGGAACACAGCCGGACAACCAGCAGTTTCAATGCACTTACAAGGGGATTCATTATCCCCAAGGAAATGCAGGACAAGGAAACCGTCACCCGGTTCATGGAGTGCTGCGGACAATTCGAACGCATCGTAAACGACAGCGGCCTGCTACGTATCATCCGCCTGACGGATGAGGAGATCATCGGGAGCAACAATTCCGCCGGCATCATCGAGAAGTATTTTTCCATGTCGCAGGAAGATGCTACCTGCTTGCAGGATCTGTCACTCGGTGCCGGAGAAATGAAGGTGGGCGACAACTACCTGTGCCTTCATACGCTTTCCGATCCGGAAGACCTGCCGTCGAACGTGTCAACCGATTGCCGGTATGAAAGGCTCTCGACAGACCGGAGCGACTGCCGGCTGTCCTTTGCCGCACCGATAGGCATCCTGCTTACCTGCAACCATGTGGTGAACCAGTATCTCTTCATTGATGATTCGGCTGAAATTCTCAGGAAATTCGAGCAGACCGCACGGAACATGCACTCGCTTTCCCGTTACAGCCGTTCCAACCAGATCAACCGCGAATGGATTGAGGAGTACCTGAACGAGGCACACAGCAAAGGGCTGGTTTCCATCCGTGCGCACTGCAATGTCATGGCATGGAGCGATGACCGGGAAAAGTTGAAGCGCATCAAGAACGATGTGGGCAGCCAGCTGGCGTTGATGGAAGCCAAACCGCGCCACAACACGGTGGATGTACCGACCCTCTTCTGGGCGGCAATACCCGGCAATGCCGGAGATTTCCCGTCCGAGGAGAGTTTCCACACCTTTATCGAGCAGGCCCTGTGCCTGTTCATCGGGGAAACCTCCTACAAGGACTCGCTCTCCCCGTTCGGCATCCGTATGGTGGACCGCCTGACCGGAAAACCCGTCCATCTGGATATTTCCGACCTGCCGATGAAGAACGGCACAATCACGAACCGGAACAAATTCATCCTCGGACCTTCGGGCAGCGGGAAATCTTTTTTCACCAACCACATGGTACGCCAGTATTACGAGCAGGGTGCGCATGTGCTGTTGGTGGATACCGGAAACTCCTATCAGGGACTGTGCAGCCTTATCCATGCCAGGACACACGGCGAGGACGGGATTTATTTTACTTATGAAGAAAAAGATCCGATAGCTTTCAATCCTTTTTACGTGGAAGACGGGATTTTCGATATCGAGAAGAAAGAATCCATCAAGACGCTTATCCTTACCCTGTGGAAGCGTGACGACGAGCCGCCGACACGTGCCGAGGAGGTGGCGCTATCCAATGCGGTCAATCTCTTTCTGGAGAAAATCCGCAGGGACAGCAGCATAAAACCCTCCTTCGATACCTTCTATGAGTTTATCCGTGACGAGTATCAGGATATCCTGAAAGAGAAGCGAACCCGTGAGAAGGATTTTGACGTGTGGGGATTCCTGAATGTGTTGGAACCTTATTACAAGGGTGGCGAGTATGACTTCCTGTTGAATTCCGACAGACAGCTTGATTTGCTTGGCAAACGGTTTATTGTCTTCGAGCTGGACAATATCCGTGACAACAAGGTGCTACTTCCGATTGTCACCATCATCATCATGGAGACTTTTATCAGCAAGATGCGCAAGTTGAAAGGTATCCGGAAAATAATCCTTATCGAAGAGTGCTGGAAGGCATTGGCATCCGCCAATATGAGCAACTATATCCGCTACCTTTTCAAGACCGTCCGAAAGTTTTTCGGAGAGGCCGTGGTCGTGACCCAGGAAGTGGAGGACATCATTTCTTCTCCGATTGTCAAGGGCACCATCATTAATAATAGTGACTGTAAGATTCTCCTTGACCAGCGCAAGTATATGAACAAGTTCGATGAGATCCAGACCTTGCTCGGACTGACGGAGAAGGAAAAGTCCCAGATACTCTCCATCAACATGGCGAACAATCCTTCAAGATTGTATAAAGAAGTTTGGATCGGCTTGGGCGGCACGCTGTCGGCGGTCTATGCCACAGAAGTAAGCGCGGAAGAGTATGCGGTGCGCCCGTAAAGGGAATTTGACGAATGTCGCTTTGGCAAGCGAC
>NZ_QTNE01000018.1:0-115000 GCF_003603495.1 Bacteroides sp. AM41-16
TAACTGAATCCCGTTTCTATTTACACAAAATTATGGATACTGCCAAAGTCGATGGGGTGTCTTATTTATTTTACAGTTACTTCTGACAGTTTTAACCAACCAGAATTAGTGAAGGTTCCCTTGGCAGAGATATCCAGCCCCTTAACATTGCTTCCATTGCCTTTGGTTGTATCGACTAAAGCTACTGCCCAGGTATAGGTTCCTTTTTTTACCCCGTGAAGTTTGGGAGTGAACTCATAGGAAGTGGGATAGCCTTTTATCCAGACGGATAAATCAGTATTGTTGTCCAGATAAGAGTAGACTACTTGATTGTCTTGGTTCAATAATGCGAAAGCTACTTTATACTTTTGGTTCCATTGTGGTATATTGGTTGGGCAATATCCCCAGCCTAAGTTGTTCCAGCGATGTACTATCTTTATTCTTGAACCACTCTTCATTTCTTTGGGAACTACAATGGAATCGGGATATAAACGATAACCTCCTTCGGAGATGAAACGCTCAACCAAAGGATAGGCATCACGGAACCAACTCATGGTTTCGTCTCCTACACGGAAATCCATCATGTTGACATGAGCTTCCTGACCGTCTTCAAATTCTCCGATACGCACATCTTTGGCTGTTTTGTAACCGCTCGGGTCATTGTGATAAGGGTGCTTGCTCACAATCCATCCACCTTCCAGTAGAACCGGGCGTTTCATAATCCAAGGTTTCACATAGTTTCGCTCCCACTGGCCGTAATACTCTCTCATTCCGAAAGCATCATGACGTAAGGAAAAGCCTTTCTCGCAAGCGCTGTCCAACAAGCGTTTACTATCGGGATCAAAATTCTCCTCACCTGCCCAGTCTTTGCCTGCACCCATCCAACGATGGTAGTTGATAACTAAAGGTACTTTGGTGAAGTGTTTGACGTAGAGGTCTGTAATCCAATTGAACACAGCTTCCCGGTTCTTGGGGTCAATGTACTTCATAGTGTGTGCCTCACCCCATTTGCCAAGACCGTAGCCGTCTATAAATTCCACCAGGTCAGGGTCATTGTATTTTTGGGCAAATGCTTCTATGAACTTTGCATATTTCTCCTGGAAGATAGGGTCATCAGGATAGGGAGAGCGTTTTCCATTGTCTGTATAGTATTTGGCTCCTGCATCGAATACATAGGCCGGAGTGGCTTCATTTTTTCGGTCGCGGCTGTCGACAACTACACGGAAAGAGAGACGCATACCTCTGTCGAGTGCCCCTTGAATTACTTTTTTCAACTTTTCGTTGGTATCCCAGCCGTAGACTCCTTCGGCGGGATTGAAGGTACTCCAATGCGTACGGATATAGAGTGTGCGTGCATAATCGGAGATTTTCACGGTTGTTCCTTTTTCCGGTACATAGATATGGTCGTATTTCTTCCAGAAGTCATCGCTGACATTCTCATTTGCATAAACAACCCAACCACTTAAAGGGTTTCCCTGCATGGTTTTTCTGTCTGGCCAGATTTTTATATAATCAGCTTCCGTATCTACAGCCATCTTGTATATCTGGCATCCTGCTGCAAGAAACGCACCGACACCGTAAACTTCTGTCATGTCACGCGTCACTTTACGGGGGTCGGCACCGATAGGCTGTACCCAGCCAAGTTTACCGCTTGCATCTACAGCATCGGTCAGTGCCTTCCAGCCTTTTATAATGACTGGCATGAAATCGTCTTCATTCAAGAGTCCCGCATTTACGCCATAGGCCAACGCATATACAAAGAAACCGGTGGAACTGGTTTCGGGAGAAGGATAAGAAGCCGGATCCAGAAGGCTGGCATGCCAATAACCGTCTTCGTTCTGCAATCCGGCGATACGTGTGCATAACCGGATAAACAGTTCTTCGTAATAAGCGCGTTCCATCAAGCCTTTGGGCAACTCCTGCAATACTTCTGCCAGACCGGCCAGTACCCAGGCATTTCCACGTCCCCAGAACACCTTTTTGCCATTGGCTTCTTTTTTACCGAAATAATGCCAATCGCGGTAGAAAAGGTTCTCTTCCTTATCGAATAGGTATTCGTAGGTAGCCCGGTATTCATTGTCCATGAATTGGAGGTATTTCCGGTTGTTGGTTTCACGGTATAGCTTGGCATAAACCGGGGGGGCCATAAACAAGGCATCACACCAGGTCCAGCGTTCTAGGGTTTTGTTGTCACCATACTCCAGTTTGAATGTACCGTTGGATGGATGGTTGACAATCCATTCCGTACGTGCCAGGGTAGGAGCCAGTATTTCCTCTTTTTTATATTTACGGTATAAGTCAATGAATGATTGGGAAACGGTTATATCGTCTGCATGGTACAACCGCTGATGGGGTTGCCAGCAGTTTCGTCTTCCTATTTTATAGAGCCATTGATAGTAGGTGCTGTCATTGTACTCCTCTTCTGCTAGTTTAGCCCAATCTACCATACCTACATAAAGTGCTCCATTGGTCCAATCCAGGTCGTGGTGTTCGTGGGCAGTGTTAGGATTGGAAATTTGCCAGTCTGCCACTTGCTTCATTTTCTCTTTTACTTCCTTTTTGCTGAATGGCACTTGTGCCATGATTGCCATACTGATAAACAGAAAGGCTGCTGCTGTTAATTGTCTGTGTATCTTCATGATTGTTTATTGATAAAATTAAGGGAATTGCCTTTGTTCTCAATGGACGCGGACAATTCCCTTTATGAGAATCTTGAAAACTATCTTTTTACCTTTATTCGTGTTTTATTTTGTCTTTGTGCTGTTAATATCCTTCGTTTTGCGGGAATTCTGCACCCGTATTTGAATCGATTATGCTCTGAGGAATCGGCCATAATGTGTGGTAATCACGCATAACGGGCCCCGATTCTGTATTGTATTTGCGGGTACGCTCCAATAATTTGCCGGTACGGCATAAGGTAAAGCGGCGTGATTCTTCACCTACCAACTCGCGGATACGTTCGTCCAGCAAGAAGTCCATGGTCATTTCACTGTCCGTAATTTCAGGAGCATGTGCGCGACGGCGTACAACATTGATTGCTTCGCGGGCACCTGAAATATCGTTCAACCCCAACCTTGCTTCGCAGAGTAAGAGATAAGTCTCGGACAAACGGAACTTCATGCGGTCACGGTAGGAACCGGTCAAAGAAAGGTTTTCGGAACGGCCATAGAAGAATTTTGTCAGAGCCGGATAAAGACGGAAGGTGGTAAACCATGTTTCGTCTGTAATCGTGGCTTTTTTACCATAAAGGTCGGGCATGTTCTCGTTGTTGTAATACCAGTTACGTTTGATGTTGTATTCGGAATTACGAATGTCTTCTTCATCAAAGAAACCGGTATCTTCTCCAATCCACCATTTCATTGGTACCAATTGCGACAAGCCGCGGCCACCCAGTGAGTCTGCCAAAACAAAACCGGTAATTTCGAAGTATTTGGGTTCCCAGGCACGGCGTGTCCAGTCATCGGAATTTGTACCGCCACCAGTAGTGTTATATTCAAACTGCATGACCCAAATGCTTTCCATATTGCCGGATGTGCGATTTTGATTGTTTTCAACGAATAGGTCGGAGAACACATCGCCGTTTGCTTTTGCCTTTTCACCGAAGCGGTCTTCCATCAAGTGGAAATATCCGCTGTTGATGACATTCTCTGCGGCAGTTTCAGCCTTTGCATAATCACCCTGCATCAAGTAAACCTCACTTAGTAAGTGTTCTGCCGCCCATTTGGTCAGCTTGCCGACTTTTACGGCATCAGGGTCAGTAGGCAGGTTCTCGACAGCAAACTGAAGGTCTTCTACCATGTGGGCAATAACCTCTTCCTTCGGTGTACGGGTAAAATCGATTCTGAACTGATCTTGAATCTTGTCTACATAAGGAACGTCTCCATACAGATAAACCAATGTACGGTATGCATAGGCGCGGAAAAAACGTGATTCTGCCTGATAGAGCGCCTTGTCTGTGCTATTATCCCAGTTCGTGTTTATTTCCGAGTATTTCAACATCTCATTGGCTCCTGCAATCAGACTATAAGCCCAGTTCCAGTAGGAGCCTACAATACCGGTATTTGGAGTTAATGTCAAGAAACCGAACGGTTGGATAGAACCGTCTTTGGTACCCATGGTAGCAAGGTCAGTGGCAATCTGCAATGCTTCGTAAGGGCAAGCGGCATTGTGCATGAAGGCACCGTTTTCACCCCAAGTGTTGTATTCAGAGCGTGCTTCGGCATAAAGTCCGGTAGAACCTACTTCGAAACCATAGGAACTTGTATATGTGTTGTCCGGAGCTAGTTCACTTTTCAGTTTCTCATCCAGAAAGTCAGAGCAACCGGTAGCAGACAGAGCTACTAACAGAGCTAGAGTTGCTTTTGATATATAATTTTTCATTGTATATATATTTAAGTAAGTTTAGAATGATAAGTTCAGTCCAAGTACGTAGGAACGTGCAGTCGGGTAAGAGGCAAACCAACTGTTGTCATAGTTCAATACGCTGCGTATGTCACAGAATGTATAAGGATTCTCCACACTGATATTGACTCCCAAACCGCTCAGTCCCAATTTCTTTACAAAATTCTTTTCAAAATTGTATCCTAAAGTGATATTCTTTATTTGGATGTATGTAAAGTCTTTGTAATAGCTGTGTCCGTCGAAGTTGTTATATGCTGGAGAAGCATATTTGGAATTGGTGTGTTCCGGTGTCCAGTAATCGGCATTATGCAGATAGTTGTATAAGTTGTAACTCCAACTTCCGATATTGGCTTCGTTCAACTCACGTGTAACTTTGAAGGTTCCATTCAGTAGGAATGACAAGTAAAAGTTCTTGTAAGTCAATGTATTGCTCATAGACATGAGGAAGCTTGGATTCTTTGAACCGATGATAACTTTGTCATTGGAGTCAATATAACCGTTTCCGTCTGCATCTTTCACTTTGGCAGAACCTGGTTTGGCACCTTTTTGGATCTCTTTTTCTGTACCGTCTGCTGCGGTATAGGTGAATTTGTCACCTTCCTGCCAGATGCCGTCGACGTCATAGTCGTAGTAAACTCGCAAGGGTTTGCCGATGAACCATTTATTGGTGATATCATCTTTTTTGTCACCACGTAGGTCTACAATCTTGTCACGGTTCAGTGAAAAGATGATTCCGGTGCTCCATTCGAAGTCCTTATTACGTATGTTGACGGTGTTCAAGGTAAATTCAACACCTTTATTGCGTGTTTTACCCACATTATCCCAAATGGTTTTATAGCCGTTCATGATAGGAACAGTACGTTTCATCAGCAAGTCTTTTGTGTTGGCGACATACATTTCAATGTTACCGTTGATACGGCCGTTGAAGAATGAATAGTCGATACCGACGTTGAATGTTTGGGTTGTTTCCCACTTTAGATTCGGATTTCCGACACCGTCGTTGGCCAGATAAGCACCGTTGACACCTGCTCCACCGTCACCCCAGATATAGTTTGTGAGGTGCAGACGGTCCAATGTCTGATAGGGGTTGATGGCTTGGTTACCGTTAGAACCATAAGATACGCGGAGCTTCAATTGGTCCAGCCAGTTTTGTGCATTTTCCATAAAACTTTCGGAAGCAATGTTCCATGCAGCAGCCACTGACGGGAAGAATGCATACTTGTTGTTTGCACCGAAGGCAGAATAACCGTCGGAACGTCCGGTCAAAGTCAGCATGTATTTCCCTGCATATGAATAGTTCAAGCGAAGCATATAAGACAACATCGAGGTTTCTGATAAACCGGATCCTACAGTCTTATTTTTCTCACCTGCATTGATGTTATGATAACTGGAATCATCGTTTACAAAACTTTCGGCACTTGACTTGGAAGTCTTTTTCTGAGTTTGTTGTACACTGAACAAACCTGTAGCGTCGAAACGGTGCTTGCCAAATTCACGATTATATTTGAGCAGATTTTCCCAAGTGTAATCCCAGTAGTGTTCATTGTTGATGCTGGCTTTTCCGCTGGCTGTTCTACCGTCTTTGGTGTCACGGCCATAGTATGTGCCGGTAAAGTCGCTACGATAGTTGTAACCAAAGGTTGTACGGGCTGAAAGACCTTTTACCGGCAACAGAATGTCAGCATAGGTGTTGATGAAGAAGTTACGTCTTGTTTGATCTTGATCGGCATTGACATTGGCCATCGGGTTAATAATCAGAGATTGGTCCATAGGTTCTTCATAATACTTGCCGTTTTCATCTTTGTAGATACCATAAGGACTTTGCTTTACAGCATGTTCAATATTCGGGGTTATACCACCGCCATCTCTTTGAATAAATTGGGTCTGTATACCGATAGTCAGCCATTTATTTAATACTTGTGTGACACTCAAATTGATATTGTAACGTTTCATGGCGGAGTTGTAGACTACACCTTCTTGATCCAGATAGGAAACTGCCCCCATATAAGTGGTGCTTTCAGTACCTCCGGAAATGCCTACTTGATGTTCCATGGTAAATGCATTGCGGAAAATATAGTCCTGCCAGTCGTTTGTAACGCCTTTCTTGTAATTTATAAGTTCGCTGGCACTCAGAATATTCTCAGGAGCCAATTGGTCACCGCTCCATCCATCTTTCAGGCGTGCAATGTCTTGTTTAAATGTGATGTATTCGTCTGGAGTCATCACATCAATGGTCTGTTGGGGTTGCGACATTCTGAACTGCCCTTTGTATGTAACTTGGGGTGCACCTTTCTTGCCTTTCTTTGATTGAATCAAGATGACACCATTGGAACCGCGTGAGCCGTAGATAGCTGCTGCGGAAGCATCTTTCAAGACACTAAGGCTTTCGATGATGTTTGGGTCAATATCACTCAAAGAACCGTTGTAAGGAATACCGTCCAATACGATGAGCGGTGCATTGTCAGCACTTAATGAGTTTTCACCACGTACACGGAGGGTTTGGTCTGCACCCGGTTTCGCATCACCAGTAGTTACGCTTAAGCCCGGGATTTGTCCTGCAAGACGGTCCATCAAGTTACTGCTATTTATCATGTTCAGTTTCTTCTGGTCTACTGATACCAGACCTCCAGTCAGGTCGGACTTACGCTGTGTACCATAGCCGATTACCACGACTTCTGCCAGTGTTTTACTGTCTTCCACTAACTTTACGGTACTGTTTCTACCAGCTTTTACAGTCTGTGTCACATAACCGATATAGGAGATTTTGAGATTACTCCCTGCCGGTGCGTTGATTGTGTATTTTCCGTCAAGATCTGTAATGACACCAGTACTGGTTCCTTCCACCATGACATTTGCTCCGATAATCGGTTCACCACTTTCGTCAATTACTGTACCAGAGATGTTCTGTGGTTGTCCGGATATTGCCTTGTTATTCTTTCCGGTATATAAAATAATGTGTGTTGCGTCGATTTCAAATTTAACATTGGTCCCTTTCAATAAGGCTGCTATTGTCTTATTAATAGTTTCATTCTTAACATTCAAGCTGACTTTCTGTTTGATGTCTATTTGCTGCGATTCATAGAAGAAAGTGTATCCACTTTGCTTTTCCACTTTTGGCATAGCCTCTGATAATGGGATATTTGTGAACTTCAGTGTGATCAGTTTCTCTTTCTTTTGTGCAGAAACCGGGGCACATAGAAGTACCAGTATAAGAATGATGAGTTGTTTTCTTATATCCATAATTGTCTTAAATTTAAAGATTAATGTAGGTGTTTACTTTTCGTTAATTATTAAATAATGTGCATTTCTCATTTGTTTGTTTGGCATAAGTTTTTAATTTTGTTACTGTTTCATTTTACTTTTTGTTTTGTGTCTGCAAACGAAATTGTCAACTCATTCTCTTCGTTAAAGGTATATTTCATAGGTTGGATGCGTGCCATGATGCGGAGTATTTCGTCCAGCGGTTCGCTACGCAACGTAAACGTATAGAAATATTTATTGGATAATGTAGGATCCACGTCTATCTTTACCCGATACCATTTAGAAAGCAGTTTGCAAATGTCTCCCAATGAACGGTTTCTGAATACGAGTTGTGTATTTGCCCACGAAGAGGCAAAATGTACATCATCTTTTTCTACCTTAAGTGTAAGGGTTTTCCGATTAAAAGTAGCTGTTTCGCCCGGTTTGAGGAAACGGTTCTCTGTCTCGGTTTCCAAAGAGACGGACCCTTCTACCAAACTCACCAATGTATTTTCCGAACCGGGGAATGCATCGACATTGAATTTGGTTCCGTGAACTACGATACGCATACCTTCTGTCTGCACAATAAAAGGTTTGTCAGCATCGTGTGCTACATCGAAGTAAGCTTCACCAGTTACATTTACGATACGCTCATCCTTATTCATTTGTGATCCGTATTGCAAAGAGGTCTCTGTATGCATCCATACTTCGCTTCCGTCAGGAAGGAGAACCTTAGACTTACCCGACAAATTAGAGTATAACTGCGGCATGGCTTCAGGCTGTCCGTTAAGGAATCCTATGTAGAATGAGCAACCGATGGCAACAGCTATACATGCAGCTACTGCGTAGCGGTATATCTGTTTCAGTTCGAAGCGTTTCTTTGCAGGTTTTTCAGTCTGCTTAGGCTCGCTGGCGTGCATACGGTTGACAAGTTCATTCCAATAATATTCGGTATTGGGCGTGTAGTTTTCTACATTTGCCTGAATTTTTTCCCATAACAGTTGCAATTCCTTGAATAACGCTTCGTTGTTACTGCTGCGTAACCAAGTCTCCAATTGCCGCTCTTCGTCTGCGGAAATTTCCTGTTTCAACTTAGGAATGATTAAATTCCAAGGAACACTTTTTTTCATGATCATGATGTTTTTATAGGCCTTCACTTATATGACACATCACTTGGGTTTAACCCTTATTCCAATTCCAATTATTTTTTTAATAAATTTCGAGGAACAAATAATATTAGTATCTTTGCCGCTCAAGAAGCCCTTATCTAATATAACTTCGATATGCCTGCAGAAGATGATATCCTATTGTTACAGTTAATCAAACAAGATGACGAGAAGGCTTTCAAGCACCTTTTCGATACTTATTTTGTTTCACTCTGCCGCTTCATGTCCCTTTATCTGAGAGACAAGCAGGAGATAGAAGAACTGGCCCTTTCCATCTTTATGAATTTGTGGGAGGGTAGGGCCGACTTGACTCTTAAAATCTCATTCAAGGCTTATCTTTTCCAGTCTGCACGCAATCGTTGCCTGAATGCTTTACGCGATGAAAAGGATACGGTTCCCATCGAGGGAGGAGAAGAATATGGATATGCTCTTGCGGCTGATACTTCGGTGGAGATGGAAGAACTGAACCGATTGATTGAAGAAGCTGTTTGTTCCCTTCCGGACAAATGTGGGCAGGTTTATCGCAAAAGTAGGGAGGAAGGGAAGACTAATCAAGAAATTGCCGGGGAAATGGGGATTTCTGTCAAGACGGTGGAGGCCCAAATAACCAAAGCCTTGAAGCATATCAAGAAATTTTTAGGAGAACAGTATACTTATTTGTTCTAAAATAGAAATTGCAGGCCATCTGTCTTTTAGAATGATGAAAGGAGGATGGCCTGTAATATAAAAAGAAGATTAATCTATAACCGTGAATTTTACTTTCTGGTCTTTCACTATTACATAATATTCTCCATTTTCAAGGAAATGTTCACCATTGGCATTTACAAAAGCAAGATCACGCATCGGGTCTATTTCAAAGCGGAATATATGTGTTTCACCTGCTTTAATTAGTTGCTTTTCGAAGTGCTTCAATTCTTTGCATGGACGGGTAATCGTGCTAAATGGGTCTGAGATAAACCAATGCACCACTTCTGCACCGTCACGTTTGCCTACATTGGTGACTGGGATTTCCATTACCAACTTTTCACCGCGTCTGATGGTTTCTTTGGGCAAGTTGATATTACCATAATTAAAGGTGGTATAACTCAAGCCGTATCCGAATTCATACAGTGGGGAAGAGGAGATGTCTTGATATTTGCCACTTTGTGGACGGGCTGTTTTGCGCTGATTGTAATAGATTGGAATCTGTCCGGTGGAACGTGGAAAAGTAATGGAAAGCTTGCCCGAAGGATTTACCCGGCCGGACAAGACACCTGCCAATGGTTTACCGCCAGGTACTCCCGGTTGCCACATTTCAACGATGGCGTCACAGAGAGGTTCCACTTTAGAGAGTCCCAAAGGACGTCCGTTAGCCAGTACCAGAACAATCGGTTTGCCTGCTTTCTTCATTTCAGCAATGAATTCCTCTTGAATGGCAGGCAGTTCTATGATGGAACGCGATGCGTTTTCGCCACTCCACTTTTTCTTTTCACCCATGCAGAGTAGAATGACATCTGCTTTCCGGGCTACAGCCAGTGCCTCACTGAATTTGGAAGTGTCGTTACCGTCGAAACCACAACCCTCGGTATAAATCAGTTCAGCCTTGCCTGCAAATTCTGCATCCAGCGCCTTTTTGATGGGGAGGACATCTTCTGCATGTCCATGTCCATACCATGACCCCAGGAGCTCGGCACAGTTTTCTACCAGAGGCCCCATGACGGCGATAGTTGGCTTGTTCCCGTTTGCCAGAGGGAGTACCTTGTTTTCATTCTTCAGTAGAACAATGGTCTCCTCTGCCAGTTTCTCTGCAATAGCCAGGCTTTGTGGAAGGAGGAAGCGCTCTTTTTCTGTAGATGTCGGGGTGTAGGGATTGTCAAAAAGTCCAAGGCGGAATTTGATACGGAGCACGCGTTTCACTGCATCGTCCACCAGTTGCATGCTTATTTTACCTTCTTCCACCAGCTTTGCCATATGCTTGTCATAGCAATGCCCCATCATGTCCATTTCCAGGCCGGCGTTGAAAGCCAGACGGGCAGCTTCTTTGCGGTCGGCAGCATGGCCCTGGTCAATAAGTTGCGGTACTGCAGACCAGTCTGAAACAACAAAGCCGTCGTGTTTCCAACGGTTCTTCAGAATTTCTGTCATCGTGTAATGGTTGGCGCTTCCGGGAGTGCCGCTGATGTCATTGAATGAACTCATTAAAGTAGCGGCACCGGCTTTTACGCCAGCTTCATAGGGAGGAATATAGGTGTCCCACAGAGTCTGATTGGAGATTTCCGTATAAACATAGTCACGTCCTGCTTCAGAAGCGCCGTATCCGATATAATGTTTAAGGCAGGCGGCTACTCGCTTGCTGTCGGACATGTCTTCACCTTGGTATCCTTTGATAGATGCGACACCGAATACAGCATTGGTATAAGGGTCTTCGCCATAGCCCTCTGCAACGCGTCCCCAGCGTCCGTCTCTTGCCACGTCAATCATAGGGGAAAAAGTCCAGTCTACCCCGGACATGCGTGCTTCCTGGGCGGCAACGGCACATGCCTGTTCTACCAATTGGGGATTCCAAGAACATGCTTGTCCCAAAGAGATGGGATAAATGGTACGGAACCCGTGGATGACGTCGTATCCGAAAAGGATGGGGATACCCAGACGTGATTCTTCCATTGCTTTTCTCTGAGCCTCGTTACGCAGATTGGCATCTTCATCAAAATAAATGAGGGAGCCTAATGTGGCAGGAATTTTTTTTACTTCCTCACCACGATTGTTCTCGTTGTTATTCCGCCCCAAAGTGTACTGGTTGAGTTGTTGTACCTTTTCTTCCAGCGTCATTCTGCTGACCAGGTCATTCACACGCTCCTCAATGGGAGCTTTGGCATCTTTGTAGATGGGTTGCTTTTTGTTTGCAGCCATTGCTCCGGCCAGGCAACCACTTAAAAGGAGGCAACTGATAAATGTTAGTTTCTTCATGATATATATAATTATGCTATTCTCATTAAATAAGACACGTTTTTCGGAATCTGCTCCTACACAAAGGTCGTTTTTTTAAGGAATATAAACAAGTACATGCAAGGGCTTATTTGAAAATAGGCTTATCGGTTAGTGTCATGGAAGCTTGTTCGTTATTTTTTAGTTCAAATACCACTATTTCATTATTACCTGCTATCAGAGCACCAGCAGGTATCTCCAGGGTCTTTTCTGCATTTTCTTCCCAGTAGGCACCCAAATATTGCCCGTTTATCCAGACTTCTCCCATTCCCCAGCCAGACACGTCAAGAAAGGTCTCTTGTGCCGGATTGCTTACTGTGACACAACCTTTACGGAAGCAAGGGATGGAGGAGGTACCTTCTTTGAAAGTTATTCCGGCCACATCGCATTCCTTAATTTCCAATGGGGTCATCTTCCAGCCTTCTAAATCTGTCTTTCCCAATGTTATGCTGCCGTAGATACCTTTTGAATTGTCCAGAATTTCAGGACCATAGGTAATACGTCCGATATTTTCAGTATAGATACTAAGTTTGTGTATACCTATCGGTAGATTGGTTTTCAAGCTTTTACTGCTATCTTTTAAATATCCTTGCAGTTTGCCGTCTGCATAGACCACAGCATAATCCCGTACGTTTTCAATAGTTAGTGTGGGATTCTCCTCTTCCACATCAACGGTTGTCTCATAGAGGGCATAGCCAAAATCCATATCCAGTTCATTCATGGGCAGTAAGGCATCATCTTCTACAGTTTCTCCATAAACTTGTTCCAATGGAGCTGTTTGTGACATTTTTATCTCTTGTGCTGCTGCCGGTCCGACCGGCAGCAACAAAAGAGCCCAAAGCAAGAATAATTTCATCATATTTCCTTTATTTATTTCTTTAAGAATGATTCAATGTAGGACTCGTCAACGGTAATTTGCGGAGCGAATTTGTCACTCTTTACGTAGCGGTCAATGCTTTCCAGCAATTGCTGGGTGGCAGGACGTTCGTTGATGTTTTTCTGGGTATCTACGGCTAGTACCAGTAGACTGCCTTTCTTCACTTTTGCTTCGAAACCAATACCGAGCTTTTCATTATTGTCGTAATGGTCTATTACTTGTATGAAAGGCCGCAGTGCTGCCGGAGCATCTTTCATCTCAATAACCTTGGCATTTTCCAGAATGTCCCACCACTGCCAGTCAGTATGGTAGGAAGTTATGAAATGCTCGAATATAGGCTGGTCGTCATGAATCAGACAGCCAATGGTCATAGGAGGCCATTTGAACATTATCGGATTCCAAAAGTGATTGTGGAACACGGATTTACGACCTTTTACTTTGGAAGGTTTGGGGCAGAGTACCACTTTCTTGCCATCGGCAAGGTGTTGTTTTGCTTTTTCATCGAATACTGTGGTGTAGAGCACTTCACTAGTGGACTGCATTAAGTTGCTATGACGGGGATATACCCAGATATCCCAGCTGTTTTTTACGTGTGCAACAGAAAGATGGACCGTCAGCTTCTGTGGTTCAGTGATATTGTTCAATGCATAACTGAAACTGCCAAGTGGAAATACCCCGTTCTTTCCGACAGTTTGTGTTTTCAGTTTTCCGCTCTTAAGGGTTTTACCGTTGCTGTCGGTGATACTCCAATTGATTTTTGCGTTTTTCAATAGGGTAGGTCCATAATTGTATATTTCCGCTTTTCCTTCAAATACTTCATCATTGTAAAGTGCGCGTTTGTCGAAACGGAGCAACACAACAGTCGGTGCACAGAACTCGCGCCACTTTTCCGGTGTGATGAGCCCTTTGGTATTCCAGAAAGGATCGAGAATGCCTACCGGTGCATATCCTTGTCCGGTAAAATCATTCAGAGACAGTAATTGGAAACCGCCTTTCAGATAAGTGCGCAACTGGGCTTCTATGACATCCTTGTACTCTATGGCGGTCAAGGCTCCAGAAGCACGGAAGAAGTCATGTGCTTGGTCGAGCATGTGGTTTTTGTCCAGCAGTTCACGGAATATCTCGAAATTACGCGCTTGTACGGGGCCGGTGAAGTTCTTTATTTCCTCGAAATTGGGATAGATGCACCGCTGTCCGGATTCATGCGAGATGATGGGCAGGCCTACTCCCAGTTCCTTGTTTTTGTCCCAGTTTGTATAAGGACGTCCTTCGTAGATGGCCATGTGTCCTTTGGTAGTCTGATGGGTAATGTAGAACTGGTCTGATTTGACACGTGTGCGGGCTGTGGAACCGCTGTATAGACGGCGGTTATCCAACTGGCGGGCCGTGGCGGTAAGCTCTTCTATGAAACTGAAATCGCCGGTAATTTCGTTTCCGTTACAGTAGAGAATGAAGGAAGGGTGATTCCCATATTCTTTCAAGATACCCCGCAGCTCGCGACGGAAGAAATTCCAGCGCTTCTCATCGGGTTGGGCATCTTTACCCCACATCGGCATTTCCACCTCCAGATAGACACCCAGCTTGTCTGCCATACGGAACGCAGCGGCAGGAGGACACCAGGAGTGGAAGCGCATATGGTTCATACCATATTCTTTTAGGATACGGAGTACACGTTCCCAAGAGGCATCGTCCACGGGAGCATAGCCGGTCTTGGGGAACACTGCGTTTTCAACGGTACCGCGCAGGTGTATGGGTTCGCCATTAAGGATGATATGGTCCTCACCAGCCTCTACTTCGCGCATACCGAAAGTTGTGCTTTTCTCATGCGCATAGGATTGGCCCTCTACACTGGAAGTCAACTTACAGTCCAACGTATAAAGATTGGGATGGAACTCATTCCACAAATGGATATCCTTACCCAAAAACATTTCTTCCTCGATATAAGTAATGGAATCGGTCACTGTTACTGGTACTTCCTTTTGTAGTCTATAGTCCTTTCCTGTCACGTGGAAGGATATTTTGCCGCTGGCGGTATGTTCTGTACAGTTGCGGACAGTCATTTTGACTTTGATGCTTTTGTTCTTGATGTCCGGATAGACCTGCATGTCATCTACATAGACTGGATCTACAGCTACCAGCTTAATTTCGCCCAATACTCCGTTCCAGTTTATTTGGGTAAATTCGGAGTGGGCATGGTCCCATTTATGGGTATCGTACTGGTAGCGGTTGTCTATACAGAAAGTTATCAGTTCTTTTTTGCCTGGATGTAGCCATTGGGTCAGTTCGTGGTTGTGGGGAATACTGATGTAGTCTATTTTACTCACTTCTTCTTTGCCTACATATACCGAACTGAGCCAGTGTGTACGTTCAAAATAGAGGAAAATGCGTTTGCCTTTCCATGCCGCAGGAATTTCTATTTCTCGCTGGTACCATGCGGGGCCCATATATTCGTAGACACGGGTCAGCCTATCCAGGTGGCGGTAAGGAGATTTGTAGCCTATTTTATAGTCATCTGTAATTCCCGGCAGAACGATGCTTTCCTGCAGGCGATGGCAGTAACGTACGTCCAGTGAACCTCTCCGGAAGTCCATGACATCTGTCTGGAATGCCCATTCACCAGACAAGTCCATTTCATTCTTTTCTTGGGCATGCCCGCTCCAGACCATAGAGGTCAGGAGGAGGGCAGCCATGTAGTGTTTTATTTTGTGCTTCATTGTTCTTTTTTCTTTTGGTTATAGTAATCACGCATGATGTACCATGCTTTTTTGCGTTGTCCCTGGTCGGAAACCAGTCCTTTACGGTTCCATTCCCCTCCCTGGTGTGGATGGAAACGGAAGGGAGAACGGAAATCAAAAAGAATCCACGGCGATGTTCCGCGCAGGTTGGGGATATGCTTGAACATTTCCAGATTGTCCTTGTAGAGTTGTGCCTGATAATCCTCACTCCAAGAACTCTTGACTTCCGCGTCGCCATGTTTGCCATAGAGCGCTTCGCCTCCGAACTCGGAAATGAAAAGAGGTTTGCCGGGAGCTACATTCCAGACAGCCTGGTCCGGAGCCAGTGGCCAGTCATGATACCATCCCATATATTTGTTGATGGCTACCATGTCCAGGATGTTGATAATGGAGTCATTCATCTCAAAGTTCCGGCTTTCGCGGTTGAAGCGTACCAAATCGAAGGCGGCCGTAATCAGACGGGTTGAGTCGATGTCCAGGCAACATTGTTTCATGTGTTTCAGAAATTCATTGCGCGGGGCGGAAGTGGCTGTTTCATTGGCAATCCCCCAAAAGGCAACGGAACAACGGTTTTTGTCGCGCATCACCATCTCTTTAATCATTCTGCCTGCTTTCTCACGGGTAGCGGTATTTTTGAAGTCAATCCCTTGCCAGATAGGTATCTCTTCCCATAAAAGAAATCCCATTCTTTCTGCTAGGCGGACAGTATATTCATTTTGTGGATAATGTGCCAGACGAATCATGTTGGCACCCAGCTCTTTGGCTTCGGACAACAGCATTGTTGCGTCCGCTTCAGAGAAGGCACGCCCGCGGCGTTGCGGAATTTCCTCGTGGAAGCTGATACTGCGCAGGAAGATGGGCTGGTCGTTCAGATAGATATCTTCGCCTTTTACATAAAGGTTACGGAAACCAATTTGCTCGTTGAGCTGGTCACTTTCCGAAGTGATGGTTACATCATACAGCTTTGGAGCATCCGGTGACCAACGTTGCAGTTTTTTGGTTTTGATAGTGGCCTGGGCAATTCCGTTGGCATCGGTAGTCATGTTCTGTCTGATGCCCAATTCGGGGATGGCGACTTGCACGTTGATGCCAGGCTTTGCTTCGGATAAGGTTACTTTGGCACGAATCAGGTTGGATTGTACCTTGTCCAACTGGATGAAATGGTCTTTGATGTAGCTTTGTGGAACGCTTACCAACATTACATCGCGTGTGATGCCGCCGTAATTCCACCAGTCAAAGGACATGGCAGGGATGGCATCCGTGGTGCGGGTATTGTTGACTTTCACCACCAGGAAGTTGTCCTTTTGCTTTACCTTATCTGTGATTTCCACCTGGAAGGGAGTGAATCCGCCTTCATGACTGGCTATTTTCTCCCCGTTCAGATATATTTTGCTACGGTAACTTACCGCACCGAAATAGAGAAACAAACGTTTGCCGTCAGTCTTTGGGGTATCGAAAGAGCGTCCGTACCATACTGTTCCTTCATAAAATTTCAACTCGGGCATTTGTGAATTGAAATCGGCAGGTACATTCAAGACCAAACCTCCGTCGAAAGAGTATTCATAAAATTGCTTGTTGTCCTGAGGTTTTCTGTTTTTGTACACCTGCATCCTTTCTCCTTGGTCATAAAGGTCTACAATGACTCCCCACTTCCCATTCAGTAGCTGGTAATCGCGTCCGTAAACATTGGACAATAAGTCTTGTGCTTGTGACTTGCCTCCCAGTACAGACACTGCGAGCAAACAAGTAATCATTAATCTTTTAATTTTCATAAATCGTATGTATCAGTTAACGTTTAAAAAGCCTATGAATTATTCTTTGTATATTTTCAATGCGCATCCGCCTCCTTGTGCCATTTTGACGGTCAGTTTACGGGATGCAGGAATATCTGTGACGGTCTTTTGGTAGTCGGAAGCCAGGCGGTTGGCATTCACTCCGTCATGAAACATTTCCGCTTTCCATCTGCCTGCACCGAGGAAAGAAAGGTCCAGTGTCAGAGTACGTGCATCCCAATTGGTTAGGGAGCCGACATACCAGACATCTCCTTTCCTGCGCGCCATTGTAATGTATTTTCCAATTTCTCCGTTCATGGCTATTGTTTGTTCCCAAACGGTAGGGATGGTAGCGATGAATTCCGTGCATTCTTCTTCACGGTCGTAATTGGTGGGACTGTCGCACAACATGTTCAATGGTGATTCAAATACTACATATTCAGCTAATTGGCGGCAACGGGTTCCCTGGCTCATTGGGGTATCCATTGAGGAGTGGTAACACCGTTTGTTGGCATTGTGCATGGCGCCTTGTGTATAGTCCACTGGTCCGGCCAGCATACGGATGAATGGCATGGTGACATCGTAGGTTACCTGGTCGGTATGGATGTCACTCCACTTCATCTGTTCCAGCCCGTGAACGGCTTCATAGTTGATGACATTGGGATAAGTGCGGTTCAGCCCGGTAGGTTTGTACGTGCCGTGAAAGTCTACCATCAACTTATATTTAGCGGCAATTTCGGCAGCCCGGTAGTGGAAGTCTACCATTTCCTGGTCATCCCTATCCATAAAGTCAATCTTGAATCCTTTGATGCCCATTTCGGAATAGTGCTTGCATACATGTTCCATGTCGCGGGCAAAGGCATGGTAACCTGCCCAAAGGATGAGTCCTACATTCTTTTGCCTGGCATAGGCCGTGAGCTTTTTTAAATCAATTTCCGGTACAATTTGGAAAAGGTCAGCCTTGAGGTTGACAGCCCAGCCTTCATCCAGAATCACATACTCGATGCCATGCCGGGAGGCGAAGTCGATATAGTGCATGTATGTTTCATTGTTTATTCCAGCTTCGAAATCCACGCCTTTGATTCCCCAATGGTTCCACCATTCCCAGGCCACTTTGCCCGGACGTATCCATGAGATGTCTTTCATGCGTGATGGAGCAGCCAGCTTATAAACCATATCGTTATCTGCCAGCTCCTTGTCATTTCTTGCCACAACAATGATGCGCCAGGGTAGTTTGGCTTTCGGCTGGCAGGAAGCAATGTAGTTTTCACGCTCTGTGACTAATATTTGCAGTTGGTTATGCCCGCCTTGTTTTTTTGTTTTGGGGACGGCGGCAAAAGCGGAAGTGAGTGCTGTTCCCCCGTTTCTGTTGATGAGGAACATGCCCGGATAGCTCTCCACGTCGGATTCGGCAATACAAAGTTTACGGCCGTTTTCCTGCTCTATTACTACGGGGGTAAACATCAGTCTTTGGGGGTTCAGTCCGGATAGCTCTATATGTGTATAGGTGTTTTCAAAAGAGTTGGAGAACTGGGCTTCTATCGGTTGTTTATCGCCATCTTTTACATAAGGAACAATCGATTTGTAGTCCTTGTTGAAGTTGAAGGCGGCTTCTTCGTTTGTAACTTTGAACGGTCTGTTTCCGGTCGCTGCGAACCGGTATGCCATTCCTTCATTGTACATTCTGAAAATGAGGTTGAAATGTTCCCGGAAACTTAACGTCATTTCATTATAGACATCCTTTACTTCACTGCGCTTGTAGAAAGGAGAGGGAATCACCTCATTTGCCTGGCGATGGCTGACTCTCTTAAGATGGGAGCCGTTGCCCCAGACTGTCCCATTATCCAGATGTACTGATAAGGGAGAGGGGGCTACCAATGTATGCCCTTCTTCCGTCAGCTCGTAAGTAATCCGGTCACCTATATATAAGGTAACCTCTAACTTGCCGTCCGGTGAGTTTAGGCGATATTCTTTTTGTCCGAACATGTTCGGGATGATGAAAAGCAATGTTGTGAGTAAGAAAAGTGTTCTCATGTCGTTATTTATTTTAGCGTTTGTTTTTAATTTCATACTTGTAGACAACATAGTCATTGATTGATGGCAGAGAGATTTCCAGCCTTCCTTTCTTTCCGGTTACTGCTGTCATAGCTTTGCCGTGTCCCATCAGTGGGATACATCTTACTGTGACACCTTCTGGCAGCCAGGTTTCGACTTCTGTAGTCCCTTCTGGATGATTTTCACGGTACACAATCAAGTATCCTCTATCTTTCTTTAGAGACTGGAAGCCGGTCCAAGAGCGTCCCGACGGTTCATCTCCTATGGGTAGGATAGTGCCGGAATGCATGTCATGCTGAAATTTCTTGTAGGCTTCTGTATGTTCTCGTAATGTAAATGCTTCCTCGGGTAGATTGGTACCTTCCATCCAGGCAAGCGGCTGTCCTGCTAAAGTCGTAGCAAACAGATATTCAAATGAATAGTTTTCCGGAGCGAAGACTTCTCCTTTATATTTATCCGTATTTCTCCATTTGTTCAGGAACTCTATTTGCAGCTTTTCTGCCGGAACATATTTGGAAAGCATCCAGAGGTTACGCAAAGTCCAGTAAGGATAGTAGTTCTGCCAGTCGGTATAACGGTTTTCCAGAAAGATATTTCCATATTCATTGAACATGTGGTAGCCTCCGCGGCGGCTGGCTGTCGCATCAAGGTTGAAAATCACTTCCTCGTCCGTCTCTTCCAGCACTTTGTTGAATAAGCGGTGCAGGTTTGTTTCGGCTTCTTTACTGGGAATGGTGAGTCCGTCTATCTTGAATACTTTGATGCCGTATTCGCGATAAAGGCTGATGAGTGCTTGCGCATCTTTCTGCCAATCGGCAAAATCATTTTGTATGCTGGGATTGAACCAAAGACCGATTTCAATACCTAATTCCTTGCCACGTTTTACGATGGGATGCAAACCACGTGGATACTTTTGCGGGTCGGGTTTCCAGTAGTCTTTATTGTCCCAAATGTTCTTGAATGAACCGCGGGCTACAGCTGAATTAGGGCTTTTACCTATTTGCCAGCCATCATCAATCTGGAAATGGGTGATTCCCAGACGGGCGGCGCGTTCCAGTTCTTTCAAACAGAAGGATTCGTTTACTTTTGAGTCCTGGCTACGGTCTCCCCAGGTGTTCATCATAATCATCTCGTCGCGGTCGGCCCGGTAAGTACGTATATTCTTCTGATATGAACGAAGCGCTTGTAGTCGGCTCAGTTCACCTTCTCCGTATATTCCCAATACGCATCCGTATGTTTGGGTCCAACGGTCGGGAGTCACGTCTTTCTCGGTAATGCCCAGGCCGGTTACTGTAAACTTCCCGAAATCAGTCAGAAAATCCTTTCCTTGATAGGCTAATTGTACCGAAGAGCAGGGAGCCTCTTTTAAAAAGAAGATGCCACAGTTGTCCTCGCCATTAAAGGCAAACAGCAGATTGCCGCGATATCCCAGTTTGCGATAGGAAATAATCTCTTTCTCGAAAACCAGGTTGTTGTGCCAGTCGGTCACATCGGAAAATTCCACGCTGCGAGCGTGCCAATGTTGTCCTTGGAAATGGAACTGGTCTAGTACAGCGGTTACTTCTTTAGATTTCATGTCTTCGGCGAATTCAATATTCTTCCGGTCGGCTGCACTAACTTCTCTGCCTCCGAAAATACTGTTTACTGTTCCTCTTAAATAGGTGTCGCAGGCTATGGCTGGACAATCATCATAAATACGATATACCCGTTTTATATCTAGCTTCTCCAGGCTGAAAGAAACTTCTACTTTCAGATAAGCGGGAAATATTTTAGTCTCTTTTACGGGAACTACTTTGAGTGAACCGTTTGATGGTTGCGGCAAATTTTTCGTTACTCTGAAATCTGGAGTAAGGCTGTGGTTCTTCCATGATTTTCCATTACTCTTGTCGGTCAGGCGGTAAGTTATGATATTTCCCCCGTTCCACAAAAAGGTACGTTCGACCAAGCTGTTTCCGATGGTTAAAGTGTCATTTTTCAGACGGCCGTAACAAGTATCTTGTGCGTGTAACGAATATCCTCCGAAAAGGACAAATAATAATGTTAGAATATTTTTCATGATATGCGTGTTTTATTAATACTTAAATTGTAGTATCAACGTGTTTCTTACTTCTTGTTTTTTTCAATGATAAATATACGAGGCTCTTTTAATAATTTTTGTTCATTGAACTTCTGATTATCGGGAATCCCTTCTTTTTTTCCTACTCCCTCTTTCATCAGTGCTTTCAATTCCGGTAGGTGTTTCTGATATACTCCTCTCGGAGTGGTGTTGTACTTTTTACATAAGGAAGCTGCCATCCCGACAACTTCGCCCATCATTCCGGTGGTACGCATTACGCGGACAGTGCCCAGTGCCACATGGGTAACACTGATATTGCGGCCGGCCATAAAAAGATTCTCGATATTTCTAGAATATAGGCAGCGGTAGGGCACTGCGTAAGGATATATATGGATGTGTTTGGTTGCTGCTTTGAAGGGCGCATCAGGAAAGTGTGACGCATTGAGTGAATCCGGGAAATGCAGGTCGATGCTCCAGGTTGTGACGAAGGAGGCATCTTCGTGATAGACATTTTTGTCTATATCATCTTGCTTTAGAATATAATCGCCCAACAATCGGCGTGATTCGCGTTTCCCGGCAATATAGGCTACCCAGTCCAATGCGCGGTTCTTATATTTCTTGTTGTCCTTTAATTCATTTTTCAGAAAACTCCAGTTAGAATAGATGACCATTAAGCCATAATCACGTATACGTTCGAAGTCGTCGATTTGATTGAAGTTCATGCCGGTTTCCCATTTCCATTCACCCATCGTCACTTTTTCGCAATTCTTTTCATTGAATTGCAGGCCGTACGAGAAAATAGGGAAACGGGTAGGTTTACCTTTGTCTGCAGAGTACCATTGTACGGATGAACCCATTGTCATTTTGTCCGGTTGAATCGGTGCCAGCTCTTCTCCGTATTCGGTACGGGATTCGCGTCCCATGTTGTAGTCTGCACCGGCCAGATACCCGATGGTGCCGTCTCCGGTACAGTCGGAGAACAATGGTGCTTTCAGTTCCACTTCTTTTCCATTCTCTATATGCTTGATGATGACAGATTCTATTCTGTTGCCATCGGTCTTTACAGATATGGCGCGGTAGTTGGCATAAAGGGTGATATTCTTTTCATTGGCGATAAAAAGCTCCTTCTTTTCATCTTCATAGTTTGCGGCAGGTTTGGCATTTCCTTCTTTAGAATGTCCGAATTCTCTTATCATACGTCCCAGTCCGGAATTGGGGCCTACTCCGATATTGCCCCCTAAGTGAACCCTGACTTCAGAGCTATTATTGCCGCCAAGTACTGGGCGGTCGTTGATTAATGCCACTTTGCATCCCAATCTGGAAGCGGTTGCGGCTGCACACATACCGGCTATACCGCCACCAGTTACAATCACATCATAGGAGTATTGCTCCGGTTCGGCTGGAATATCCAGCATCTTTTTACGGAAATCTGTCAGTTGTGTGGCCTGAGCGGGAGGGAGCTGCCCTTTTTCCGTAGTAAAATAAATGGCATCGCAACGGCCATTAAAACCGGTCAAATCTTTTAATGTCAGACTAGAGCTTCCTGCTTTTACAGAGACTGTTCCGGCAGGTTGCCACATCCATTGTTTGCCCTCGTCCCCTAAAACCACTGGCAACTTTTTATTGTCGACGGCTAAAGTGAATTTTCCCGGTCCTTTACCATCATACCAGGGAGAAGTCCAGTTGTAGGTGCGTACAAATACATAATATGTACCGTCTTCAGGAAAAGAAATGGTAGTGGAGGCATCCTCAACCGGGACTCCCATTCCATGAGCCATCAGATAAGGTGAACCCATGAGGTCCATGAATTGCTGGTCTACTACCCATCCCCCCTTTCTGTCAAAGCTTTCTGCTTCCACCAATAACTTGCTGGGTACTTGTTTCCTATTGCCTGAGGGCTTGTTGGCTTGTTGAAATAGTAGAACCTGCTTGTTGGGTTTTATTTCGAAAGTAATTTTGGTCCCTTTGAACAATTCCTTTAGGGTGGCTTCAAGTGGGGCATTGGATACCAGCAAATCTTTTCGGGTATCAAGATTGGGCAGTTTGTCGGTATAGAATACATTGTAGCCGCTAGTCTTTTCAATTTGAGGTATAATCTGCTTGATAGTCTGCTGGTTTATAGATAAACTGATTTGGGCAAAGCTATTTCCCCAGAAGAACAGCACTCCCAGTAATATTGAAAATCGCGTAATTATTTTATTTTGTCTCATGTCTTATCATATCAGGTTAATTACTTTTTTACTTTAAGGAAGGTACGACAAAGACTAACCCTAATTAAGCTATTAGAGTATATTAAAACTATATTTCTCGAATGTTTAAATTTTATTGTCGCTGCCAGAAGTAGGTCATTGTGTCTGAGGTAAAAATCCTATAAAATCTATTCCATATACTTTTTGTTTTAGTTAATATAAAGGGCTATTTTACACTACTAATATATTATAATCGTATTGTCAGATTCTATCTTGTAATTAATGCCGCCAGCTTGGCTGATGTATTCCAATACATTGTTTAAACTGCCGTTTTTAATGATGCCATGATAAGTATATTGTTTGGCTTTCTCGTTTTTGAATATAAATTTGCAATTATACATTCGAGTAAGCATGGTACAAATTTCTTCAAAGGATTCACCATAGAGTGCTAGTTCGTTGCTTCTCCACAGTAAGTTGCTTGCATTAGGATGAAGCTCGCTTTTTTCGAACTGTCCATTGGTCAGGTTGCAAACGAGCCTTTCGTTTGGCTTCATATATGCCTCGTGTCTGCCGTCGTCTACTTTAACCTTTCCACTTATCAGGATTACAGCTACTGATTTATCGTCTTTATGTGCACGTATATTGAAGCTTGTACCTAACGCTTGTACATTGATACCATTTGCTTTCACGATGAAAGGCTTTTCCTTGTCCTTTGCAACTTCAAAATAGGCCTCTCCTTCCAGGGAGACCATACGTGTTTTCTTGTTGTAAGTGTTGTCATATACAATTCTTGAATCGGAATTGATGTAGACCTTTGTGCCGTCAGCCAAAATGATGTCGGCCTTCTGCCCGTTGGATACGGACATGGTGACTTCTGTATTGGCGTCATCGGCCGGTCGTTTGACTCCTGCATAATAGGCTCCGCTTCCCACTGCCAATATGATGCAGGCAACTGCAGCATAGCGCCCAATCTGACGCAGGAAACGGTTCCTTGTTTTCAGGACCTTCGTTTCCGTGGTGGAACTTGCGTCTATCTGGCTTAAAAGTTCGGTGAACATTTCATTTTGTACGGCTTTGTCCATCGTGTCCGGAGCCAGTGCCCAGCATTGCTGATAGTATGCGGAAAATTTCTGTTGAAAATCCGGTTGCTTAATCCATGATTTCAACTGTACATCTTCTTCAGGGCTGGTCAGTCCTCGAAAGAAACGATCCAAAAGTTCAATATGACTGTCTTTTTTATCCATGTTCTGTAGTATATATCTGTATGCCTGCCAAAACACTCACGGATTTTCGTGCTTTAACAATTATTTAGAAAGTAGAAGGAGAGGAAAAGCATGATGAATTTGCGTAATTCTTCTTTCAGTAGTTTCATAGTACGGTAGAAATGAGCCTCTACGGCACGTTCCGTCAAATCTAGCTGTGAGGCGATTTCCTTGTTGGACAGTTTTCCTGCTCTTTTCAGCTGAAAGACTTCCCGTGAAACTTCTGGCAGGCTTTGCAGAAGTTGCTCTATCTGTTTTTCAATGATGGAGACGTCCATATCCATCGTATCTTCCTCGATAGCCTCTGCTTCTGTTTTCAGCTTGTTTTCTACAAATTTGTTGTGTAATAATCTTCGTTCGGTTTCTTTGTATACCATGTTGCGTGCGATGGTGCATAGATATGCCGGAAAACTTTTCTCGGTATCCAGATTACTGCGTTTTTCCCATATCGTCATGAAGCTGCTTTGGGTGATGTCTTTGGCTAATGATTTGTCATATACGAGAAGGACGATGGTGTTGTACAGCCTGGCACTGTATTTTTCGTACAATGCTTCAAAGGCAAATTTATTGCCTTCTCTCAACTTGGCTACCAATAAAGTATCATTTTCTTTCTGCATATTGATTCATCTTACATTTACGCATTCTGAATGGTAGTGTCTTTGTATAGTAAAGTACTATTCCACATAGACTCTGAAAGAATGAACTACAAAGGTGGTGTTTTTATTATTTATTTAAAAGTTTTTTGCTGAAAATATACTTTGTGTGATTATTATTCAATTCTATATTCCACGATGAAGGAGGATGGCAGAAATAGTCATTTGCAGTATAAGAAGTGGTAAACTGATGGATGGGTTTAGGGGCTTATTGTCAATACTGTCTTATCCTGCTGGAGTGAATGAAGTGATATAGGCTTATCTGATGTCCGCCCCCCACATTAGTTTATTGCGAAGGGTATCAAAGAAAATATGGTTGAACCGTTTCACTACCTTTATGCTATAGTCGGCACGTGAGATGTGCAACTGGGTCGTTTCTTTGCAGGACTCGCTACGGCCGTCGATGGCAACCAAGAAGTTGTGGCTGCGGCTTTCCACATCAAGTGTAATTTCCCAGTCGTCACAAATGACGATGGGACGGACGTTGAGGCTGTGTGGAGCCACCGGGGTGATGGCAATGGTTTTACTGTGGGGCACAATGACCGGACCGCCGACGCTGAGTGAGTAGGCGGTGGAACCGGTAGGTGTGGAGATAACTAGGCCGTCAGCTTGATAAGTGGTCAACGGAGCGCCATTGATGGCGGCGTGGATACTGATCATGGACGAACTGTCCCGCTTCAATACGGCTATCTCATTGAGGGCGTAAGGGGATTGCATCAAGCGTTCATCGTCGCACCTCAGTTGCAGTACACTACGCTCTTCCACCTTATAGTGGTTGTTGTAGATTTCATCGAAGGTCTCTTCCATCTCTTCCGGTGAGATGTCGGCAAGGAAACCCAGCCGGCCGGTATTGATGCCCAATATGGGGATATTCTTCTTTCCTACACGGCTGGCTGCTTTCAGGAAAGTGCCGTCGCCACCGATGCTGATAACCATGTCGGCACAGAAATCATCTCCGTCAAACAATTCGGCGTCAGGTATGTTTAAATGTAAATCGGTAGTCAGGAAGTGATGGAATTCCCGGCAGATGCAGAGCTGTGCATTATGCTGTCCGAGCAACCGGAAGAGGTTTTCTGCATGCGAGGATTTCTTTGCTTGGTAGGTATTTCCGAATATGGCAAATTTCATAATCAATTCTGTTGGATTGAAGTGCAAAGATGCTATTTTTTTCTCAGAATGCTGCCAATATATAACTATTATTTGTACTTTTGTCCCAAACTATAAACCGAATTATGACTAGATTAAGCGTTAATATAAATAAGGTGGCAACGCTGCGCAATGCCCGTGGAGGTGATGTCCCGAATGTTGTGAAGGTAGCGCTGGATTGTGAAGACTTTGGTGCTGATGGCATTACGGTGCATCCCCGTCCTGACGAGAGGCATATCCGCCGTAAGGATGTATATGATTTGCGGCCGTTGCTGCGGACAGAGTTCAATATCGAGGGTTATCCTGCACCCGAATTTATGGATTTGGTCTTGAAGGTGAAACCGCATCAGGTAACTTTGGTGCCCGACAGCCCTACACAGCTGACTTCAAACGCAGGCTGGGATACCAAGACCCATTTTGACTTCTTGAACGAAGTGTTGGATGAGTTCAACAATGCTGGTATCCGTACTTCCGTATTTGTTTCCACCGATGCCGAAATGATAGAATATGCTGCCAAAGCCGGTGCCGACCGCGTGGAGCTATATACGGAACCTTATGCTACGGCTTATCCCAAAGGACGGGAAGCGGCTGTAGCTCCTTTTGTCGAGGCTGCCAAGGTGGCCCGCAGCTTAGGCCTGGGGCTGAATGCCGGACATGACCTGAGCCTGGTGAATCTGAATTATTTTTATCAAAACATTCCGTGGCTGGACGAGGTGTCCATCGGGCATGCGCTGATTAGTGACGCGCTGTATCTGGGATTGGAGCGTACGGTCAAGGAATATAAAAACTGTCTTCGCTGATGAATGTAATGTTGTTATTGGCCCAAGTGGCTCCGGCACTGACTGACTCTATTGCAGGTGCCAATCCGGTACTGACACAAGTAAACGCTTCCGACGAAATGAATTTATGGAGCATGGCCGTCAAGGGCGGCTGGATTATGGTTGTCCTGGGCTTGATGTCCGGACTTTGCTTTTACATCTTGTTCGAACGCAACTATGTTATCCGGAAGGCGGGGAAAGAAGACCCCCAGTTCATGGATAAGATAAAGGATTATATCCTGGGCGGGGAACTGAAAGCCGCCATTGCTTATTGTCGCAGTGTGGATACTCCCTCGGCCCGTATGATTGAAAAAGGCATCAGCCGTCTGGGACGTCCGGTGAACGATGTGCAGGCTGCCATCGAGAATGTCGGCAATTTTGAGGTTGCCAAGCTGGAGAAAGGCATGACGATTATGGCTACCATCTCCGGCGGTGCGCCTATGCTTGGGTTCCTCGGTACGGTGACCGGTATGGTGCGCGCGTTCTGGCAGATGGCGAATGCCGGAAACAATATTGACATAACGATGCTTTCCGGAGGTATCTACGAGGCAATGATTACCACGGTGGGCGGCTTGATAGTCGGCATCATAGCCATGTTTGCCTATAACTATCTGGTGACGCTGATAGACGGCGTGGTCAACAAGATGGAAGCCAAGACAATGGCATTCATGGACTTGCTGAACGAACCGGCGAAATGATTGATTAAAGAATTAGGAATTAAAAAATAAAGGCGTGTTAAAACGTAGAGTTAAAATATCACCCAACTTCAGCATGGCGTCCATGACGGACCTGATTTTCCTGCTGCTGATTTTCTTTATGATAACATCTACCATGGTATCGCCCAACGCTATCAAGGTATTGTTGCCGCAGGGAAAACAACAGACTTCCGCAAAGCCTTTGACGAGAGTCATCATAGATAAGAATCTGAATTATTATGCTGCTTTCGGAAATGACAAGGAACAGACGTTGACGCTTGAAGAGCTGACTCCTTTCCTGCAATCGTGTGCAGCGAAAGAGCCTGAAATGTATATAGCTTTGTATGCTGACGAAACAGTGCCTTACCGGGAAATCGTGAAGGTGCTGAACATTGCAAACGAGAATAAATTCAAGATGGTGCTGGCTACACGACCACCGGAAAACTAAATCGTACATTGTACATGGCTAAATTGTAAATGCAATGGTGAATCAGAAGAAGAAAGGAAAATATATAGGTATGGCAGGTGCACTTGTGGTGCATGTTGCCATTATTGCCCTTCTGATACTGGTAGGATTCACACTGCCGGAACCCTCGGAAGAAGGCGGTGTACCCGTTATGCTGGGAGAGGTGCCCGATGCACTGGGCGCTGCCGACCCTTCTTTAGTAAAGGTGGATGTCATGCCGGAGGAAACCGCTCCTCAGGTGCAGGAAACGGTGGAGCAGGACATCATTACGCAGGAAACTGAAGAAACCGTTGCCATAAAGCCCAAAGCCGAACCCAAGAAAAAGGAGGAGGTGAAGAAACCGGAAAAGACGGAAGCCGAAAAAGCGGAAGAGGCCCGCAAACTGGCAGCGGCAAAAGCCGAACGGGAACGTAAGGAAGCCGAGGAAGCTGCCCGTAAACGGGTAGCTGGCGCTTTTGGCAAAGGTGCCCAAATGGGTAGTAAAGGCGATACGGAAGGCGAAGGTATTCAAGGAAGTCCTACGGGAAATGCTCCGTCCGGAGCCACTTCGGGTACGGGAGGCTACGGCTCGTTTAATTTGGGCGGACGTTCTCTTGGTGAGGGCGGATTGCCGCGGCCGGTATATAATGTGCAGGATGAAGGTAGGGTTGTGGTGACCATCACAGTGAACCCTGCCGGACATGTGATAGCAACCAGCATCAACCGCCAGACCAATACCGTCAATCCCGCATTGCGGAAAGCGGCAGAGGATGCTGCCAAGAAAGCCCGTTTCAATGCGGTAAGCGGCTTGAACAATCAGACGGGAACAATAACGTATTATTTTAATCTAAAATAAGAGGAGGAACAATTATGGGTACAGTTTATGTTTTTTTTGCCGACGGATTTGAAGAAATAGAAGCTTTTACTTCTGTGGATGTGATGAGACGCGCCGGACTGAACGTAGAAATGGTGACGGTAACCCCTGATGAAATAGTGACGGGAGCACACGATGTTCCGGTCTTGTGCGATAAGAATGTAGTGAACTGCGACTTCTTTGATGCAGAGCTTGTATTATTGCCTGGCGGTATGCCGGGTGCGTCCACTTTGGAGAAGTGTGGAGAACTGCGTAATCTGGTACTGCGTTTTGCCCAAGAGCAGAAACCGATTGCTGCTATTTGTGCGGCTCCTATGGTATTGGGTAAGCTGGGATTGCTGAAAGGCAAGAAGGCTACTTGCTATCCCGGCTTTGAACAGTATTTGGAAGGTGCCGAATGTACGGGTGCTCCGGTAGAAAGAGACGGCAATATCATCACTGGTAAAGGACCGGGCGCTGCCATGGAGTTTGCATTGGCCGTAGTGGAGCTGTTGCAAGGCAAAGAGAAGGTGCAGGAACTGAAAGAAGCTATGTGCGTAACGGATTTATGATTTAAAATCATAAATCATAAATCATAAATCATAAATCATAAATCATAAATGGTTCAGTATGCTCTGATTGTTGCCGGTGGCAAGGGCTTGCGCATGGGGACCGAACTCCCCAAACAGTTTCTCCCGATAGGGGGGAAACCTGTTTTGATGCGCACTCTGGAGGCGTTTTATGACTACAATGCTGAGATACGGATAATATTGGTGCTTCCCCACAGCCAGCAGGATTACTGGAGGCAGCTGTGCAGGGAGTACTGTTTTTCATTGCCGCATGCCATTGCAGATGGAGGGGAGACGCGGTTCCACTCCGTAAAGAACGGTTTGGCTTTGGTCAAGACACCTGCTTTGGTCGGTGTGCACGATGGGGTGCGTCCGTTCGTGGCCCGGGAAGTGATTGCACGCTGTTATGACTTGGCAGCCGAGAAAAAGGCCGTAATTCCGGTAATCGGTGTGGTGGAGACCGTTCGCCGTATGGAAGGGGAAAGCAGTGTGACTGTCGGCAGGGATGATTATAGATTGGTGCAGACTCCCCAGGTTTTTGATGCGGAACTGCTGAAAGCGGCATACGAGCAGCCCTATACACCCCATTTTACCGATGATGCTTCTGTGGTGGAGGCATTGGGTGTATCTGTCTTTTTGACGCCGGGAAATCGGGAAAACATTAAAATAACCACTCCTTTTGATTTAAAAATAGCCACAGCTCTGATAGGTTCATGTTCGATTTAGCCACGCGTGACATAAAATATTTGTCGGGCGTCGGGCCGCAGCGTGCTTCGGTGCTCAATAAGGAATTGGGCATTTACTCCTTGCACGATTTGCTATATTACTTTCCATATAAATATGTAGACCGCAGTCGGATTTATTATATTCAGGAGATCGATGGGACGATGCCCTATATTCAGCTGAAAGGTGAAATACTAAGTTTTGAGACGGCTGGAGAAGGGCGCCAGCGCAGGTTGATTGCTCATTTCTCGGACGGTACGGGGGTGGTGGACCTGGTTTGGTTCCAGGGCATCAAATATTTGGTAGGGAAGTATAAAGTGCATCAGGAATATATTGTGTTCGGAAAACCGACCTTCTTCAATGGTAGAATAAATATGGCTCATCCGGATATAGACTCTGCTTCGGATTTGAAATTGTCGTCCATGGGGTTACAACCTTATTATAATACGACTGAAAAGATGAAACGGAGTTCTCTCAATTCGCATGCCATCGAGAAGATGATGAATACGGTGGTGCAGCAGTTGCGTGAGCCGTTGCCCGAGACCCTTTCTCCCGCTATACTTGCCGAGCATCATCTGATGCCGTTGACGGAAGCTTTGGTCAATATACACTTTCCCGCTAATCCGGATTTATTGCGTAAGGCACAGTATCGCCTGAAGTTTGAGGAGCTCTTTTACGTACAGTTGAATATCCTGAGGTATGCAAAAGACCGTCAGCGGAAATATCGCGGTTATATTTTTGAAAGGGTGGGCGAAGTGTTCAATACCTTCTACTCCCGTAATCTTCCTTTTGAACTGACCAATGCACAGAAGCGGGTATTGAAGGAAATCCGTAAGGATGTAGGCTCAGGAAAGCAGATGAACCGCTTGCTGCAAGGGGATGTGGGAAGTGGAAAGACGCTTGTCGCACTGATGAGTATGTTGATGGCGCTCGATAATGGTTTTCAGGCATGCATGATGGCACCTACCGAGATTTTGGCAAACCAGCACTATGAAACCATCCGTGAGCTGCTGTATGGAATGGAGGTACGTGTGGAACTGTTGACCGGTTCTGTTAAGGGCAAGCGGCGCGAAGCTATCCTTGTCGGTTTGTTGACGGGAGACATACATATACTGATAGGTACCCATGCCGTCATTGAAGATACGGTGAATTTTGCTTCGCTCGGTTTGGTTGTGATTGACGAGCAGCATCGTTTCGGTGTGGCCCAACGGGCACGGTTGTGGACAAAGAATGTGCAGCCTCCCCATGTATTGGTGATGACGGCAACCCCGATTCCCCGTACATTGGCAATGACGCTTTATGGCGATTTGGATGTGTCTGTCATCGATGAATTGCCTCCCGGACGTAAACCGATTGTCACTCTTCATCAGTTTGATAGCCGTCGGATAAGCTTGTATCAGTCCATGCACAAGCAGATTGCCGAAGGCCGGCAGGTCTATATTGTCTACCCGCTGATTAAGGAAAGCGAAAAGATTGACTTAAAGAACCTTGAAGAAGGGTATCTGCATGTTTGTGAAGAGTTTCCCGAGTGTAGGGTTTGCAAGGTACATGGAAAGATGAAACCTGCTGAAAAGGATGCTCAGATGCAATTGTTCGTATCCGGCGAGGCACAGATAATGGTGGCTACCACCGTGATTGAGGTAGGTGTAAATGTGCCCAATGCTTCGGTGATGGTGATTGAGAACGCCGAGCGTTTCGGGCTGTCCCAGCTTCATCAGCTTCGGGGACGTGTAGGACGTGGAGCTGACCAGTCCTATTGTATCCTGGTTACCGGCTACAAGTTGGCGGAGGATACAAGGAAGCGTTTGGAGATAATGGTGCGGACTAATGACGGCTTTGAAATAGCGGAAGCAGACTTGAAACTACGTGGTCCTGGAGATTTGGAAGGGACACAGCAGAGCGGCATTGCTTTCGATCTGAAGATTGCCGATATAGCCCGTGACGGACAACTGCTGCAATATGTTCGTGAAGTAGCGCAAACGGTGGTGGATGCAGATCCACATGGCATGTTGCCTGAGAACGAGGTCTTGTGGCGACAACTGAAAGCGTTGAGAAAAACGAACGTTAATTGGGCTGCCATTAGCTGAAAAAACGGTTAAACATGCACTTTTATTGCATTTTATGTTGTAAAACATGTTTGCTTGTAAATCTCCTATCTATAGGGGATTAAGACATCTTTGCGAGCTTTACAGTTTCCTCCTCTTCGAAAAAATAGTTAATGACTGATGTCGTTTTTCAGAGAGAAATGTTACCTTTGGGAGAATTTTTGAAAATCAATCTGGATATTCGCGTAGAACAAGTGGTGTTTGATTTGCCGAGATGCTTGCAACGGATATCAAAATGAATGACGAAACGGATGAATTTTAATTGGATAAAAACTGCTTTATTGGCTGCGACGGCAATGGTTAGCTTGAATTCTTTCTCGCAAGACCTGATTGCCCGCCAGGCCCCCATCGACAGAAAACTTAAGAGTGTAGATTCACTGGCTTTGCAAAAACAGATACGTGCGGAACAATCATTGTATCCGGGTTTGGATTTGTATCCCAACTGGAATAACGAATTCGTACAAGCCTATGGCAATGCGATTGTGCCTGAGAGCTATACATTTGATTTGACCGGTTTCTGTATGCCTACTCCCAATACCCGTATCACAGATGTATTCGGTTACCGTCCCCGGAGAAGAAGAGCTCATTATGGTTTGGATATCAAGGTGTATGTAGGCGATACAATCCGTGCGGCTTTTGATGGAAAAGTACGCGTTGTCAAGAATCAAGGTCGTCGTGGATACGGCAAATACGTCGTTATTCGTCACGACAATGGCTTGGAAACAGTTTACGGACACTTGTCTAAACAATTAGTTGATACAAACCAGTTGGTAAAAGCCGGCGAACCGATTGCATTGGGAGGAAATACCGGACGTTCTACCGGTTCACACCTTCACTTTGAAACCCGTTTCTTGGGTATTCCCATCAATCCTGCGCTTATGTTTGATTTTGAAAAGCAGGATATCGTAGCTGATTCCTATACTTTCCATAAGACAAAAGGCTCTTCCGGTACGGCGCGTAGCATGGCATCGGGTGAAGGTCTGTTCTATAAGGTAAAGAAGGGAGACACATTGGGACGGATTGCAGCACGTCAGGGAACCTCCATCGACAAGCTTTGCAAACTGAACAGAATTACGCGTAAAACAATCCTGAGACCGGGACAAGTATTGCGCTGCTCATAAAAACGTAAACAATCTCTATAGAAGAGGGTACTTTAATAGATTTTAGAGTGCCCTCTTTTTCTTTTTCTTTAATTATTCCTATCTTTGCAGCGCACTGTGAAAAAAGGAAATGAAAGATACCAAGCAACAATTTGAACATGTCATTGCGGTTTGCCGTGACTTGTTCTCTAAGAAACTTCATGATTACGGTCCGGCGTGGCGCATTCTTCGTCCGTCTTCCGTAACAGATCAGATATTCATCAAAGCCAACCGTATCAGAAGTATTGAAACGAAAGGGGTGACTTTGGTAGACGAAGGCATCCGTTCTGAATTCATAGCTATTGTCAACTATGGAATTGTAGGGCTGATACAGTTGGAACTTGGTTATGCCGAAGCTGCCGATATGACCAATGAAGAGGCATTGGTGCTGTATGACAAATATGCCAAAACCTCTTTGGAGTTGATGCTTGCCAAAAATCATGATTATGATGAGGCTTGGCGTAGTATGCGTATCAGTTCGTATACGGATTTAATATTGATGAAGATTTACCGGACAAAGCAGATTGAAAGCTTGTCCGGGGAGACTTTGGTTTCGGAAGGTATTGATGCCAATTATATGGATATGATTAACTATTCCGTATTCGGCTTAATTAAGATTGAATTTGGAGATTGACAAGAAACATATTGTCGGGAAAGTTTGGGTGAACCTCTGCCGTTTTCTGCTGGGGGCTTTGTTCATATTTTCCGGATTTGTGAAAGCTGTTGATCCGTTGGGTTTCTTCTATAAAATTCAGGATTACCTGACGGCTTTCGGCATGATTTCCTGGTTTCCTTCTTATGCGCCCTTGCTGGTAGGGATAGTGTTGTCTGCCATAGAGTTCAGTGTAGGTGTTTTCTTGTTTTTGGGTATACGCCGGAAGGTGGCATCTGCATTGGCATTATTGCTGATGGTTGTAATGACTCCGCTGACACTTTATCTGGCTTTGGCGAATCCGGTATCCGACTGCGGATGCTTCGGTGATGCGTGGATATTGACCAATTGGCAGACTTTCGGCAAGAACGTAGTATTGTTGGTGGCGGCAGTATCTGTATTCAAGTGGCAGGATTTACTGGTACGTTTCATTACTCCGAAGATGGAGTGGATGATTTCCATGTATACGTTTCTATTTGTGTTTGCGTTGTCCTTCTATTGCCTGGAGAATTTGCCGATACTTGATTTCCGACCTTACAGAATTGGAGCGAATATCAAGGCGGGCATGGAAATTCCGGAAGGTGCTAAACCAAGCGTGTTTGAAAGCCGGTTCATTTTGGAAAAAGGAGGAAAGCGTCAGGAATTTACATTGGATAACTATCCGGACAGTACATGGACGTTTGTAGAATCGCGTACGATACTGAAGGAAAAAGGTTATGAACCTCCCATTCACGATTTTTCCATGATGAGTCTGGATACATGGGAAGATATAACGGACAGCGTACTGTCGGATAAAGGATATACGTTTCTGCTGGTTGCCCATCGGATAGAAGGAGCGGACGACAGTAACATCGACCTTATCAATGAAATATACGATTACAGTGTGGAGCATGGTTATGGCTTTTATGCCTTGACTTCATCTCCGGAAGACGAGATAGAATTGTGGCGTGACAAGACTGGAGCAGAATACCCTTTCTGCCAGACAGATGATATTACGCTGAAGACCATTATCCGTTCAAATCCCGGTTTGCTGTTGGTAAAGGACGGAACAATTTTGAATAAGTGGAGTGACAACCGGCTGCCTGATGAATATGTGCTGACCGATAGCCTGGACAAGTTGGAATTGGGCAAGCAGAAGCAGGAAAGTGACTTACAAACAATAGGCTATGTGTTGTTGTGGTTCATCCTTCCTCTGATGATGGTGCTTTGTGTCGATATTTTAGTCGTAAGGCGCCGGGAGAAACAACGCCTCAGACAACAATAGTATCAAATAGTAAATAGTAAATTGTCAAATAGTAAATACATTAACCCTTTTAATAATAAAACAAAATGAGAAAAAACATTGTTGCAGGAAACTGGAAAATGAACAAAACCCTCCAAGAGGGTATTGCTCTTGCAAAAGAACTGAATGAAACATTGGCTAACGAAAAGCCTAACTGTGATGTAATCATCTGTACTCCGTTTATCCACCTGGCATCTGTTACTCCTTTGGTAGACGCTGCCAAGATTGGTGTAGGTGCAGAAAACTGTGCAGACAAGGAGTCAGGCGCATATACCGGCGAAGTATCAGCTGCTATGGTTGCTTCTACTGGTGCAAAATATGTCATTCTGGGTCACTCTGAACGTCGTGCTTACTATGGTGAAACAGTTGCTATTCTGGAAGAAAAAGTAAAATTGGCTTTGGCTAACGGTCTGACTCCGATTTTCTGTATCGGTGAGGTATTGGAAGAACGTGAAGCAAACAAGCAGAATGAAGTGGTAGCCGCTCAGCTGGCTTCTGTATTCTCTTTGTCTGCCGAAGATTTCTCTAAGATTATTTTGGCTTACGAGCCGGTTTGGGCTATCGGTACCGGTAAGACTGCTACTGCAGAACAAGCACAGGAAATCCACGCTTTCATCCGTTCCTTGATTGCTGAAAAGTATGGTAAGGAAATTGCTGACAACTGCTCTATCCTTTATGGTGGCAGCTGTAAGCCTTCTAATGCAAAGGAACTGTTTGCCAACCCGGATGTTGACGGCGGTCTGATTGGTGGTGCTGCCTTGAAGGTTTCTGACTTCAAGGGTATCATCGATGCCTTTAATTAAATAGTTGAAAGCTGAAAGTTGAAAATGGATTGCATGTCGTATCTGCATAACTGTTTTCCATTTTCAGCTTTCCATTTTCCGTTATATAAAGATATTGACTCATGAAAAAGCTTGGTTTACTTTTGGTTGCATGTTTCGCTTTTGCAACGATTTCTGTAGCGCAGAATAATATTGTGAAAAGCCTGGAACGTAATGTGCCGGGACAAGGCAAGGTGACTATCCATCAAGATGCACGCATTGCGGCATTGATAGGTTCGGAGTATGTTCCTGCCGGTTCGGATGAGCAGAAAGTGATTAAAAGTTCGGGTTACCGCATACAAGTTTATGCAGGGAATAATACCCGTCAGGCCAAGAACGAAGCTTATGCGGTAGCTACCCGCATCAAGGAACATTTTCCCGAACTTACAGTTTATACCTCTTTCAATCCCCCCCGTTGGCTGTGCCGTGCAGGAGATTTCCGCAGTATCGAAGAAGCGGATGCCATGATGCGTCAGTTGCGGGCTACTGGTGTATTCAAGGAAGTTTCTATCGTGAAAGAGCAGATAAACATCCCCTTATAAAGAATTATCATGTTAGGAAAAGAAGAAATTGTATCTCCTTCATTAGATGAATTGAAGGAACATTATCACCGCATCCTTACTCTGTTGGGTGAAGATGCCGGACGTGAAGGTTTGCAGAAGACACCTGAACGGGTGGCGAAGGCCATGTTGTCGTTGACGAAAGGGTATCATATGGACCCGCACGAGGTACTCCGTTCAGCCAAGTTTCAAGAAGAATACAGTCAGATGGTGATTGTGAAAGACATTGATTTCTTCTCGCTTTGCGAACATCACATGCTTCCCTTCTACGGAAAGGCACATGTGGCATATATTCCTAACGGCTACATTACCGGACTGAGCAAGATAGCCCGCGTAGTGGATATTTTCTCTCACCGCCTGCAAGTGCAGGAACGTATGACTCTCCAAATAAAAGAGTGTATTCAGGAGACGCTGAATCCGCTGGGGGTTATGGTTGTTGTGGAAGCCAAACACATGTGCATGCAGATGCGCGGAGTAGAGAAACAGAACTCCATTACCACTACATCCGATTTTACCGGAGCATTCAACCAAGCGAAGACCCGCGAGGAATTTATGAATTTAATCAGGCATAATTCTTGACGGAGAACTCCCCGAATTGAATTTAAAAATTCAGGATGACTCTGTCTCCCAGCCGCTTTGCCATGATGCTTTTTACTTTGTTCAATTCGTTGTAGCGCTCCATGATGCTGTTACACTGGGTTTCATCATTGGCTATGGCAGGGTTCTGTAACGCAAATAGGGTATGCTTCAATTCTTCGCAGACGATGGCATATTTGAAGTTTATCATTAACCGTGGAATTAGCTCATAGAGGCGTTCTTCGTCCGTCACCATTTGTTCTATCTGTGATTTCCTTAACTGATAGCGGTTGCTGATAAGCTCCACGCTCAGCTTGCTGATGACGGGGTCGGGATGCGCCACAAAATACCGTTCGGCGGTAAAACCCTCATTGTGGATACGTTCGGCAGCCTCTGTCAGGATTTGCCGGTGAAGCGGATTGTGGAAGGCAAGTTCGTCTTCTTTTAAATCATTGACTATATATTCAGTTACAGTGATAGGGGTTTCCTGCCCCTCTTCATTGGTGACATTGCACATCACCCGCTCACCATAGAGCACTACCATCTTCAGAATAAGTCGTTCGTATTTATAGAACTCCTGGCCCTCCTTGCCCTCCTGTGGGATGAAGGATACATATTCTTCCTCGGGTGGAAAAGGTGGAGGTGTTTCGGAAGGGAGACCGGCAGGCAGTGATTCGGACGGATAGCCAGCTTGTTGTGCGTCGGGGCTGGTAGCTGTAGCTGCAGTATGACTGCCATTGACACCTGCTTCTGCATTGGCTCTTGCGGCATTGGCCGACCGACGCTCGCGTTCTGCTCGCTCAGCTTGTTGCTCGGCTTGCTTTTCGCGACGCTTGGCAACCTCAGAAACCAGCAGTTTATCTTCTACGTGCAATAATTGGGCGCACTCCTTGATATAGACATCACGCACAATGGCTTCGGGAATGATGGAAATGCTCTGCACAAGGTTTCCGATAAGCTCGGCACGCTTGATGGGGTCTTTTCCTGCATCTTCCAGCAACAGATTGGTTTTGAAGCGGATAAAGTCCGTTTCATTCTCTTGTATGAAGGCCTGGAACTCCGTCGCATTGTGTTTGCGTGCAAAGGAGTCCGGGTCGTCACCGTCGGGCAGGAGGCAGACTTTGACGTTCATGCCTTCTTCCAGCAACATATCAATACCTCGGATAGAGGCCTTTATACCGGCAGCGTCACCGTCGTAGAGCACTGTCATATTGTTGGTGAAACGATGAATCATCCGGATTTGTCCGGGTGTCAATGCCGTGCCCGAAGAGGCAACCACATTCTCTATGCCCGATTGGTGCATGGAAATGACATCCGTATAACCTTCGACCAGAAAGCAACGGTCTTGTTTCACAATGGCTTGTTTGGCAAAATATATGCCATACAGTTCATTGCTTTTATGATAAATTTCCGATTCAGGCGAGTTGACGTACTTCACCTTGACGCCTTTGGTGGCGCCGGCAAGCACACGTCCCCCGAAAGCCACCACCTTGCCGGAGAGAGTGTGTACCGGAAAGATGACCCGCCCCCAGAAGCGGTCGCGCAGTCGGTGGTCGTCCGTCTCGTAGCAGAGGCCGGTCTTGACAAGATAATCCTTTTTATAGCCTTTTTTCAAAGCTTCCTGGGCAAGGGCATCGTGGCTCTCGGTACAATAGCCCAACTGGAACTTCTCGATGATGTCATCCCGGAAGCCGCGGCTGCGGAAATAGGCCATGCCGATACTCTGTCCGTCTACGTGGTTCTTTAGGATATTCTGGAAGTAGTCACGGGCAAAGTTGTTCACAATGAAGAGGCTTTCCCGTTCGCTCTGTGCTATCTTCTCCTCGCTGGATAGTTCGCGTTCTTTGATTTCAATGCCGTATTTTTTTGCGAGATATTTCAGCGCCTCAGGATAAGACATCTGTTCGTGCTCCATGATGAAATGCACTGCATTTCCTCCTTTTCCGCAGGCAAAGCACTTGCAGAGCCCTTTGGCGGGGGATACATAGAAAGAAGGGGTTTTGTCATCGTGGAAGGGACACAGTCCTACATAATTCACGCCGCGTTTGCGCAGGGTAACGAAGTCCGATACGACATCGTATATTTGTGCGGCATCGAGAATTCTGTCTATAGTGGGTTGGTCTATCATGAAAGCGGTTCTATTAACAGTGCAAAGATAAAAAAAATCCCTCGTTGAGGACGAGGGAACCTGATGTTTTCACAATGGACATCTTTTCTATTTAATCTTTTCTCTGATTTTGGTCAGATACTTCTTCATGCCTTCCGCATCCTTGTTGTTGATGATTTCCAGCAGATTCTTCAGTTCCAGGCGGATGTTCTCCACTTGTGAGGGAGTGCGCGGGTTGAAGAGAATTTCTTGGAGCAAGTAGTCATCTTCACTCAGCAGTCCTTTGGCAATAGCCATGTGCTTCTTGAATGTAGTGCCTGGAGCTTCCTGGTGTTTCATTACCGCTGCAAACACGAAGGTGGATACAAACGGAATGGACAGCGAATAGGCTACAGTCTCATCATGCTCGTCGAATGTATATTCGAAGATGTTCAGTTTCATTGTCTGGTAGAGGTCCTTGAAGAAGATTTTTCCCAAGTGGTCACCTTCGCTGATGATGATGGCATTCTCTGTATTCAGATTGCTGAGACTGGCAAAAGTAGGGCCGAACATGGGATGTGTCGATACATATCGGAAACCGCTTTCTTCGTAAAATTTCTTCAATCCGGTCTTTACCGAAGCAATGTCACTGATGATGCAGTCCTTAGGCAGTACTGGCAGCACTTGGCGGAAGGCGTCCAGTGTGTATTTCACCGTAGCGGCATTGATGACCAGTTCCGGCTCGAACTCCTTGATTTCCTCCAATGTAGTGAAGCGGTAGGTGTTGTAGACAAAACGCAGTTGGTGCGGGTTGACATCGAACACAGCCGTCTCGTGCTGGAAACTCAATATATCTGTAAAGAAAGAGCCCATTTTTCCGGCCCCAAGTATAAGTATTCTCATGATGTTTAATGTGCTAATGTGCTAATGTGCTTATTGCCATGCGGCATCACTGCGCAGCCAATAAGCACATTGGCACATTAAATAATTACTTATTTATAATTTCCATTTGTTGCCTCACACTTTCTTCGTGTATCGCCTCAAATACCTTTTTGATGAATTCAGCATCCATGCCACACAATGCGCCTTGCGAGCCGCGTTTCTCGAGGATTTCGTTGTAGCGTCCGGTTTGCAGGATGGTCATGTCATGCTCTTTTTTGTATGTACCGATTTCACGTGCCACACGCATCCGTTTGGCCAGCTCCTGAATAAGATTGTTGTCGCATTCGTCTATCTGCTTGCGCAATTCGCTGAGGTTCTCGGTGCTTTGTGTTTCCTTGCGGATGACCAGCAGGTTGAGGATGTAATCCAGCACATCCGGGGTGACTTGCTGGGCTGCATCGCTCCAGGCACAGTCCGGGTTGCAGTGGCTCTCGATAATCAGTCCGTTGAAGCCCAAATCCATAGCTTGCTGGCAGAGTGGAGCAACCAGTTCGCGCTTTCCACCTATGTGGCTGGGGTCACAGATAATAGGAAGGTTGGGAATTCGGCGGCGCAGCTCAATGGGGATATGCCATTGGGGCAAGTTACGGTAGAGCTTTTTGTCATAGCTGCTGAATCCGCGATGGATGGCACCCAGACGTTTCAAGCCTGCATTGTTGATACGTTCCAAAGCTCCAATCCACAGCTCCAGGTCAGGATTTACCGGATTCTTCACCAGTACCGGGATATCTACGCCTTTCAGTGCATCGGCAATTTCCTGTACGGCGAAAGGATTGGCGGTGGTACGTGCACCTACCCAAAGAAGGTCAATTCCAGCCTTCAGGCATTCGTATACATGTTTGGCGGTAGCTACTTCTGTTGAAACGTACATGCCGGTTTCTTTCTTTACCTCCTTCAGCCATGCAAGGCCGTCTACGCCTACTCCTTCGAAGCCGCCCGGTTTGGTGCGCGGTTTCCAGATGCCGGCACGGAATAGCTTGAGGCCTTTGTCTGCCAATTGTTTGGCGGTGCTCATTACTTGTTCTTCGGTTTCGGCACTGCAGGGGCCGGCTATTACCATAGGGCGTTTGTCTTCAACACCAGGTAATGTGATAGGTTCTAATTCGAGTTCCATATTCTTTATTTGTTTAATAATATTCTTTAATTATGCTTTTTCTTCCTTGTGACGTTTCCTCCTTTTCAGAAGACTTTCTGAGCAAGGTCCCGGAGATTTAGTAAAACGTCGGAGAAGATTTACTAAATCGTTCCTCCCGTTTTAGTAAATCTCCGGTGGAGTTTTAGTAAACGGGATTCCGGCTTTAGGGTGTTCATCTCTTACTTGTAAGCATTTATTTCATGTCCTTGATACGCTTCAATGCTTCTGCCAGTTTATTGTCCTTACAGCAGAGGGAGATGCGGATATACCGTTTCCCGTTACTTCCGAAGATAAACCCGGGAGTAATGAACACTCTGGCTTTATGCAGCACGTGTTCAGTCAGTTCTTCCACGTCTGTACAGCTGTCGGGGATTTTGCCCCAGAGGAACATGCCTACCTGGTTTTCGTCGTAGGTGCAACCCAAGGTATGCATGATTTCTCCTGCCAACTGACGGCGGTTGCGGTAATTCGCGTTGTTGCCGTCATACCAGTCTTGCTCTGCTTCCAGGGCAGTGGCGGCTGCCAGTTGCATGGCACGGAACATACCGCTGTCGATGTTGCTTTTTACTTTCAATATCCATTGCACGAAGTCGGCATTCGAGGCAAGCATGCCGATACGCCAGCCCGGCATGTTGTGGCTTTTGCTCATGGAATTGAATTCTATGCAGCACTCTTTGGCACCCGGAATGCTGAGGATGCTGATAGGATGTTCGTTCAGGATGAAACTGTAGGGGTTGTCGTTTACGATGACGATGTCCTTGCGGCGTGCGAAGTCCACCAGTTTCCGGTACAGTTCCGGTGTTGCGTTCGCCCCGGTGGGCATATTGGGATAGTTGGTCCACATCAGTTTTACACGGCTCATGTCCATCCGTTCCAGTTCGTCGAAGTCGGGCATCCAGCCGTTTTCTTCTTTCAAGTTATAGTTCACGACCTCGGCACCCAGAATCTTGCTTAATGAAGTATAGGTGGGATAGCCGGGATTGGGAACCAATACTTGTTCACCGGGGTTGACAAAGGCCAGCGTCACGTGCAGGATGCCTTCTTTGGAGCCGATGAGCGGTTGTATCTCTGTGTTGGGATTCAATGCTACACCGTACCATTTTTGGTACCAGTCCGCAAAACCGCGGCGCAGTTCGGGGATACCTACGTAGGGCATGTAACCATGTCCGTCCGGATTGCAGGCAGCTTCGCAAAGTGTCCGGATTGTCTTTTCGGAAGGCGGCATGTCGGGGCTTCCGATTCCCAGGCTGATGACATCCATTCCTTCGGCATTCATTTGTGCCACTTCTTTCAGCTTCTTCGAGAAGTAATATTCGCTTACGCTTGCCAGGCGGTCGGCAGGCTTTATTCTACACGTTTGATTTTCCATCTTCATATTCTCCTAATATTTTCAGCTCTTTGGTCAGCGGTGTGATGGCCGCAATGGATTGTTTATATCTCAGTACATTGTCGAAGACGACATCTACGTAAAACTGGTATTCCCATTCACGCCCGATGATGGGCAGTGATTGTATCTTGGTCAGGTTGATGCGGTAGAAAGACAAAATAGACAATACTTGGGAAAGGCTTCCTTCAGTATGGGGAAGTGTGAATACCATGCTTGCCTTGTTGACGTCCTTGCTGCGATGCCGGTTCAGTTCATCTACTTGCCAAGGGTCGGCTACGACCAGGAAACGGGTGAAGTTATGTTTGTTGGTTTCGATACCTTCCTGCAGGACCTTCATGCCATAACGCTCTGCAGCAGCTTTGGAGCAGATAGCTGCATGGCCTTTCAGATGTTCCTGTTGGATGATTTCGGCACTGCGGGCGGTATCTTCGCCTTCCACCACTTTGATTCCGGGGTGTTGTCCCAGGAATTCACGGCATTGCATCAGGGCGATAGGGTGGGAGTTGACTTCGGTAATATCATCCCAGTCTTCATCGGGCAGGCAGACAAAACTATGGGAAATACGCAGCTTGTACTCGCCGACAATCTGTGCGCCACTTTGGCGTAATAGCTCATTGTTATGCAGCAAACTACCTGCAATGGTGTTTTCTATCGCCAGCATTCCTATGGTCTGACTGTCTTTTTTGATGGCACCGAACACGTCTTCAAAGTTGGCGCAACAGATTAACTCTATTTCTTCTCCTTCGAAGTACTTGTGTGCGGCGATGTCGTGATACGAGCCTAATGTTCCTTGAATGGCTACCTTTTTCATTATTTTTATTTTCTTGGTTATGCTATAAAAAAAATCCCGCTTCCATACGATGGAGCGGGATTCTGTATATTTACTTGTTTCTCTATTCAGTCCTTAAGCATCACTGTCACTTGATACATACAAACTCCCGCTCTACTTTCTGGCTAAAGTAAAAGTAAAAAAAGAAGTAATATGCATAAGTAAATGACTTCATACTTGTATTCTCTGTTTTTGAATTACGTGACAAAAGTAATGCTTTTCTTTTATATACAAACAAAAAACAATGTTTTTTTTAGGGATAGTAGCAATTTAACTTATTTCCCTTTAACTTGTACAATGACTTGAACCGGACGATGGTCGGATGAAATGGTGTCTTCTATGACTTTCCGGTATTGTACGTCAAACCGATACCCATTCTTGGAATAGCCGTAGATGTAGTCTATACATCGGTTGGGACGGTCTGCCGGGAAAGTATAAGAGGTTGTGTCATTGAGGGTGGCAAAATGTTTTGCCAATTCCAGCTGGGGAACGCTTGCTGGTGCAGAGTTCATGTCGCCTGCCATAAAGATGGGCTTATCGACGTTTTGCAAGGCTTTTTCTATCAATGGTACGGCAAGGAGCTGGTCTTCTGGAGTGAGGGACTGGTGTGTGGCACAAAATACATAATCTTTAAATTCTGCAATAATGAGGGTACGTTTTTCTTCCCGTCCGGGCATTGGAATGATTTTGTATTTTATGGGTATCTCTCTGGAGAGGATTCCGATGCCGTAGCTTCCACCCTGAAAAGGAATGGCTGCTGCATAAGTCCCGTGCATTCCGGTCAGTTTTTCTAGTTCTCCGAGAGCATGGATTCCTTTGTTGCGCACCGTTACACTGTCAAGTTCCTGCAGGGCGACTATGTCCGGAGAAGTTTGACTGATAACATTGGCAATGCGCCGGTAATTGTACTCCTTGTCCATACCTATGCAATTATGTACGTTATAGGACAATATGTTCACTTGCTGTGCATGGGCAGGTGCGAACATCAGTACAAAAAGTACTGATAGAAATAAATTTCGTTTCATTGGCGGCAATAATTGAATTTGTCATAATCCCAGGATATTACCGGTACTTCCCCCCGGTTGGTTACCATATTGTCCGTTAAAGTTCTGTATCTCTTTAGGATTGAGTTCCAGTCCTTTCTTCATGTCTTCTGCAGAACCTTCCTTGTCGCCGTTCAGCAACTTGGCACGTCCGCGCTCATGATAGGCCTCTGCGAAATTAGGGTTCAGTTCTGTGGCTTCCGTAAAGAGCTCGATGGCTTCTGCCAGTTTGTTTTGGGTGATGTAAAGCTGTCCTAAGTAGAGGAAGGCTTGTTCGTTGAAGGGATTCAACTCCGTCACTTTCTGATAGCTGCTTTCTGCTTTTTCTTTGTCTCCCGTAGCTTCTTCTATCTTTCCGCGGAGCAAGATGGCACTTTCGTCTTCCGGGTCTTGTGCCAGAATGGTGTCTATGTCTTCCATCGCTTCCTTGTATTGCTGCATTTGGACCAGGGCTTCGGCACGGAGCAGACGTGCTTCGATGAAATCATCTTTCAGTACGATGGCTTTCGTAAGATGGGCGATGCACATGATGCCGTCCCCTTGCCCATTGTCTGCTTTGCCGAGCAGGTAATGTGCCATGGCGTTGCCCTCTTCTATTTCGATAGCCTTCTTTGCCGCTCCTGCCATGGCGGGATAGTCTTCCTGCATGTAGCATACGTTGGCAAGACTGAGGTAGGTGGAGATATGTTCCGGCTCTATTTCGGTCATGCGTTCCAGTAGTTTGTGCGCCTCGTCCAGTTCGCTGGTCTGGGTGTAGACTTGGGCGAGATATCCCATGGTCTCGAAGTCTTCCTGAATGGCAAGGGCTTCAGTGAAGCATTTGATGGCGTAGTCTGTACGGCCCATGCGTTGTGCGCGCATACCGTCATACTTGAATATCTCAAAATTCTTCTGTTCGTTTTTTTGTTTCTCATTTGCCGGACTGTCTGACTTGCCGGAGAAAAAAGATTTAAAGAATCCCATAGGTGATTAAAATTAAAGAATTAAAAATTAAAAAGGAAAAGGAGGGGCATGGCTGATAGGAGATGTTCCTCTCAGCGGCAGGACATTCTTTTCCAACGGCAAAAGTAATGAATTATTTTTTGATTTGAAGCATTCCGTTGACAGCAATTACCTTGCCTTCGTCCAACAATCCATGTAACACATCGATGAGCATGTTTTTATCGTCTGCTATCTGTTCTGCCAAAGTGGCTGGAGTTTGTCGTTTATCAGATAGGGCTTGAAGAATCTTTTCAGAAAGTTCCTTTTCCGAAAGGTGGCCGGAAGGTTTCTTGTTCTTCAAATTGATGCAAGTGTCGCACTGCCCGCAGTTATGCTCGTTCTTCTCTCCGAAGTAGTGTAGCAGCATCCGGCTACGGCACACGGTATCGCTGCTCACGTAATCCAGCATGGCACTTATGCGTTTCTCATATCGCTCTTTGCGTTCCTCGTACACGGTGGAAGGGATTTGCAGGTGGCGCATTTCAACCCTCTCTCGCGTGTATATTATATATGGTGTCTTTTTGCGGGGGATGTAACTGACGATATGTAGCTTGGCTAGGTGGATGAGCTGTTCATACACTTGCCGGCGTGTGAGTCCAGTGCGTATGGCCAGTGAATCTTCATTGATGAAAGCATGGTCTGTGAAAACCCCGGTATAGGAGCGGAGAATGGTTTGGATGAGTTTGTCCATATCTTCGCCGAGCTCTCTCAGTTTATAAAGTTCATCTCGACGGATAGTGAACAGTAGCCGGGATGCATTGTCTTGTTCGTCTGTATATTCCAGGTATCCCGCTTGTGTCAGAATCTTCAAGGCACTGTCCACGGGAACGGGGAAGTACTTGAACTTTCGACAAAAGTCTTCTATATTGAACTCGCGTACACAGCCTTGTCCGTCTCCCATTGCCATCTGGTAATAGTATTGAAGATGCTCATATACTTCCTTTATATACTCTTTTTCAGGAAAGGTGTCGGGAATGCGTTTGTGCAGTGTTGCCTTATCCGACTTGGCGTAAAGGACGACCGCGTAGGCTTTTTGTCCGTCCCTTCCGGCACGTCCTGCTTCCTGGAAGTAGGCTTCTATGGAATCGGGCAGGTCCATGTGGATGACAATCCGTACATCCGGTTTGTCGATACCCATACCGAATGCATTGGTGGCGACCATGACACGGCTTTCTCCTGTTTGCCAGCGTTGTTGGCGGATGTCTTTGGTGGCGTCATCCAGTCCGGCATGGTAGAAATCTGCGGTGATGCCTTCGTTGTGCAGCAGTTCGGTAATTTCCTTGGTGCGGCGGCGGTTGCGCACATAGATGATGGCGCTTCCGGGCATACGGCGCAGGATGTGCAACAGCTCTCCCGTCTTGTTTTCCGTTTTACGGACGATATAGGCGAGATTTTTGCGCTCGAAACTCATGCAGAACACATTTTCCTCACGGAAATGCAGACGGGCCTGGATATCTTTCACTACTTCCGGAGTGGCAGTGGCTGTCAGTGCCAGCACGGGTACACCGGGTAGCAGTGTGCGTATCTCGGCTATCTTCAGATAGGCAGGACGGAAGTCGTAGCCCCATTGCGATATGCAGTGGCTTTCGTCTACCGTAATCATACTGATTTTCATCTTCTGCAGTTTGGTGCGGAAGATTTCAGTATCGAGCCTTTCGGGGGAGATATAGAGGAACTTGAAATTGCCGAATATACAGTTCTCCAGTGTGACGATGATTTCCTGCCTGCTCATGCCTGAGTAGATGGCAAGCGCCTTGATTCCCCGCTTTTTCAGGTTTTGTACCTGGTCTTTCATGAGGGCAATCAACGGAGTGATGACCAGGCAAAGTCCTTCTTTAGCAAGTGCCGGAACTTGGAAAGTGATGGATTTTCCTCCTCCCGTGGGCATTAGTCCCAAAGTGTCCCGTCCCTCGGTAATGCTGTTGATGATATCTTCCTGGATTCCCCGGAAGGTATCGTATCCCCAGTATTGCTTCAGAAGCCTCACCCCCAATCCCTCCCCCATAGGGAGGGGAGTTTTGAAGTTACTACTGCTGCTCATGGTCTTATTGAACTTTCTTGCTACTTCTTATCGTTGAATTGATATTCTTTCCTTCTCTATGCTAATAGTAGTGATTACTAATCTTATAGCATCAACCAATTTTCATCATTTCCTTAATATAAGGAGACTATTCTTATTCCCCTCCCTGTGGGGGAGGGGTTAGGGGAGAGGCTTTCAGTTCGGCTTTATGTCTTCAATCTGCAACTGCACTTCACCCCTCTTATGGGTATTCTCTTCAATGGAATAGCAGATGTCGAAGGAACGTTTGGTCTTGATGAAGCGTACGTGGGAACTTTGCCCGAAAGCGATGCCGTTCATTACATTGTTCGATTTATTATCCACCAGTTCTAGCTTGATATGTTCCTGGTCGCGGCCTACGACTTTGCTGGTACCATAATCATAGACATTGTGCGTACAGAAAATGGGTTTGGCATTGTCCGGTCCGAATGGATTGAATTTCTTCAAGTCGCTGAAGAATTTCGGAGTGATGTCTCTGAAATCAATCTCGGCATTGATGTCGATGACGGCGCATGTCTGTTCCGGCAGGATATTTTGTGATACGAACTCTTCGAAGCGTTCGATAAAGGCCGGTACATTTTCCACCTTCATGGAAAGACCGGCGGCGTAGGTATGACCTCCGAAGTTTTCCAGAAGGTCGCGGCAGTATTCAATGGCTTTGTAGACATCGAATCCGGAGACGGAACGGGCAGATCCGGTTGCCATGTCATCCGTACGTGTCAGTACTACTGCCGGCCGGTAATAGATTTCCGTCAGCCGGGAGGCTACGATGCCGATGACGCCTTTATGCCAGTCTTCATTGTACAATACGATGGAACGTCGGTCGGCAAGTCCGTCCAGGTCAGCTACAATCTTGTTGGCCTCCTCGGTCATGGTCTTGTCCAAGTCCTTGCGTGTCTCGTTGTATTGGTTGATTTGTCCGGCTTTCTCCAGGGCAAGAGAGAAATCTTTTTCAGTAAGCAAGTCAACAGCTTCTTTCCCGTTCTGGATACGTCCGGAGGCGTTGATGCGGGGACCTATTTTGAATACAATGTCACTGACGGTGATGTCCTTGTCCGTCAGTCCGCAGACATCAATGATTGCTTTCAGGCCTACGCTGGGATTACTGTTCAACTGCTTCAAACCGTGGTAGGCGAGAATGCGGTTTTCACCCATAATGGGGACAATATCCGATGCGATACTGACGGCGCAGAGGTCCAGTAAAGGGATAAGGTGATGGAACTCGATACCGTTGTTGAGGGCAAATGCCTGCATGAACTTAAAGCCTACACCGCATCCGGACAGATGTTCATAAGGATAGGTGTTGTCTTCCCGTTTGGCATTCAGAATGGCTACAGCAGGGGGCAGTACATCATCGGGGACATGATGGTCGCAGATGATGAAATCAATGCCTTTCTCCTTGGCGTATGTGATTTCTTCGACGGCTTTGATACCGCAGTCCAATACAATAATCAAACCTACACCACTCTCTGCGGCATAGTCTACTCCTTGGATTGAAACTCCATACCCCTCATTGTAACGGTCGGGGATATAGTAGTCGATGTTCGAATAGAACTGTTGAATAAACTTGTAGACCAATGCCACAGCCGTGGTACCGTCTACGTCATAATCTCCATAAACAAGAATGCGCTCTTTCTTTCCCATTGCCTTGTTCAGGCGCTCTACGGCTATATCCATATCCTTCATCAGGAATGGGTCGTATAAGTCCGGTAGTTGGGGGCGGAAAAACTTCCGGGCATCCGCTGCCGTTGTTATTCCCCGCTCCACCAGCAATTTTCCCAATATTGGGCTAATTCCCAATTCTTGGGCCAGTTGTTGGCTTGCTTCTGCCTGTTCGGGTGTAATGGGTTGATAATTCCATTTGTGAGTCATTTTATATATTATTTTTTCTTTTTCTATCTCAAGATGTTGGGGGAGTAGAGGGGGGCAATACGTGCACTTTTCTCCAACAAGGTGTAAAGGTATGAAAAACTCTTGAAACGGAGGTGAATTCTGCGGAAAAACTTTATAAGTATATGTATTCTCCACTAAAAAACTTTATTTTTGTATCCATTAAAAAATATCGCTATGCTTGTTTTTATCTCTTGTGCAAAGACCATGGCAGCGCGCTGCTCTGTTGTCGTGCCCGAAGTCACAGTCCCGAAATTCGAAACGGAGGCTGTGCGGAATGCGTTGGAAATGTCGCAGTATTCAGTATCCGAATTGGAAAGGCTTCTTCGGGTGAATACCAAAATTGCTGCCGAGAACCGTTTGCGTTTTCATGATTTCTGTTCGGAGGAGAATCGTTCGATGCCAGCCGTTTGCGCCTACACGGGAGCTGTTTTTAAACGCATTCTTCCGAAAGATTTTTCAGCGGAGGATTTTCGTTATGCGCAAGAACATCTACGTATCACTTCTTTTCTTTATGGGTTGCTTCGCCCGCTGGACGGTATCAAACCCTATCGTTTGGAAGGAGATGTCCGTTTGCCCGAAAAAGGTGGAATATCCATGTTTGATTATTGGAAGCCTTTGTTGACGGATTACTTCATAGAGGAAATTAAAAACTGTGGCGGTGTTCTCATTAATTTGGCAAGTGCTGAAATGAAAGATTTGTTCGACTGGAAGCGGGTGGAGCAAGAGGTGCGTGTTATTACGCCCGAGTTTCAAGTTTGGAAGGCCGGACAGCCGAAGACTGTCGTTATCTATGCCAAGATGTGTCGCGGAGAGATGACGCGTTTTATTGTCAAGAACCGTCTGGAGTGTCCTGAGGAGTTGAAATCCTTTTCTTGGGAGGGCTTCGTCTGGGATGAGATACGCAGTACGGAGAATGTATGGCATTTTTCGTTAGGTACATTTATGTAATGAAAAGGTACATTACGTTTGGCTCAGATGTTACTATATGTTGCTTTCGATGTTTGCGCAAAATGAAGAACTAAATACGCAATTTAGGATGAGGGAAAAGAATGAACTCTCTACATTTGCATGCAGTAAACTTAAAAGCAATATACTATGAAGAGAAACGGATTAAGAACAGTTGTTGTATTAGCTTTGACCATATTTCTATTGAATGCTCCGGTTTGTGCTACAGCTTCCAGATTGCGGGATACTTGTGCGGAGGCGCGGGATGAGGTTGCACTGCGGCCTGAGTGGATGAGGATTCTCCATGATACGCTTCCTATATGTAAGATTTCTATTCCTGGTTCACACGATAGCGGTAGTATCAAAGGAGGGCATATGTTGAAAACACAAGCAACAGATATTCCTGCTCAATTACGGCAAGGCATCCGTGCTTTCGATATCCGTTTGGAAAAGAAGGGTAATAAACTGGGGGTGTTTCACAGTCATGCCTTTCAGGATATATATTGGGAAGATGATGTTTTACCTGCTTTTATACACTTTCTGCAAACATATCCTTCTGAGACTTTGATTGTTTCCTTGAAAAAGGAAGGGGGAGAATTGCGGGATTATGCTTCTCTGCTGTCCGTTTCTTTAAGCAGCCCTGAGTATCAAAGTTATTTCGTGATGGACTTTCGCCCTGAACTGACGCTGAAAGATTGCCGTGGAAAGATTCTTTTCCTGCATAGGGATCATGCTATGGATAATTATCCTGGAGCAGCATGTGTAGGTTGGGAGGATGACAGTACTTGCCTGCTCACTCTTCGCAATAAAGATGGTAAGGAAGGAGTGGCTTTGCTCGAAGATGAATATCAATATGAATCGGGTGAGGAGGCCGGGAAGAAGGTAGGGGTTTGTGTCCGTAATATTGAAGGGATGTCTGCTGAGCCGGTTTCCTCACGTCGGTGGGGAATTACTTTTGTAAGTGCGACGGGGCTGCCCTTGGGAACCCCTAAAGTCTTTGCTGATAAGGTGAACAAGCCTATTGCTGACTATTTAAAACAAAAGAATAGCCGGAATTGCGGTATTGTTTTTATCGATTTTGTCAGTGAACCTGGAGGAAAAGATTTGGTGGAATATTTGATTGACAGTAATGTTTGCGCAAAATGAAGATTTATATGCGCAATTGGGAATACTGAAAAAAAAGCATTTTCTTAATTTTGCACATGTTGAACACCTTAATGTTATATACTATGAAACTGTCAATAGATTTAGGAGGAACCAATATTCGAATAGCCCAAGTGGAAAAAGGGAACTGCTTGAATAAAGTGTCGGTTCCATGTTTAGCTCAGCAAGATGCTTCTACTGTGCTAAACCAGCTTTCCCAGCTTATTCGGAATATGATGAATGAGCAGGTAGATGGTATCGGTATCGGTGTCCCTTCAATTGTTGATCCGGAGAAAGGAATTGTATATAATGTAGCAAATATATCTTCTTGGAAAGAAATACACTTGAAGGAGATTTTGGAGAACGAATTCAAGGTGGCAGTTGCCATTAATAATGATTCCAACTGTTTCACTTTGGGGGAGAGCCTATACGGCGAAGGAAAATCTTATACCAACATGGTAGGCGTTACTATTGGGACCGGAATTGGAGCTGGCGTTGTCATTGGCCGTCGTTTGTATGGTGGGCAATATATGGGAGCCGGTGAGATAGGCTCATTTCCTTATTTGGACTCTGATTTTGAACATTATTGCAGTAGTTTCTTGTTTAAACGTTATGGCACTACCGGTGCGGTAGTAGCTGAAAAAGCCCAGCAAGGAGAACAAGCTGCATTGGAGATTTGGAAAGAGTTTGGGAGGCATTTGGGTAATCTTATAAAGGCAATTCTTTTTGCCTATGCTCCCCAGGCTATTGTTTTAGGAGGCGGTATTGTATCGGCTTTTCCTTTCTTTAAAAATGCTATGGAACAAACAATGCAAAGTTTTCCCTACAAGATTATATCGGATAATGTGAGTGTGGTGGCTTCGCATCAAAAGGATTCCAGTTTATTGGGTGCTGCCGCTCTTCTTGAGTAATAATCCCTATACGGTTTGATTGAAAATAATAAATATTTTGCAGTTATATTATTTTACGCATAAATAAGGACTGTTAGGGAATTGTTCCTTTTGTAATAACTATGTAATTCTGCTTTCTGACCTTTGTGGCGGAATTATAATTTTCTATATTATAAACTTTAAATTTTGAATGCATGAAACAAGTAAATCTTAGAATCTATCGAACGATTCTGACCCTATTGTTGGGACTGTTCTTGTCGGCAGGTGCTTATGCACAGCAGATTTCTGTGAAAGGAACAGTAAAGGATCAGACTGGCGAACCTGTGATTGGTGCCAATGTGTTAGTAAAGGGGACGACTAATGGAGTGATTACGGACGTTGACGGAAACTTTAATGTTTCGGCCGATAAAAACGGCGTATTGGTAATCAGTTTTGTCGGCTATGTGACTCAGGAAGTACCAGTGGCAGAAAAACAAATGGTAATTGTGCTTAAAGAGGATACAGAACTTCTGGATGAGGTTGTTGTATTAGGGTATGGTGCGAATACACGTAAGCAGGACTTGTCTGCTTCAGTGGGTGTAGTAAGTAATACTGAAGAATTGGCTGCTCGCCCGGTAACTTCTACCGAAGGCATGCTGCAGGGACAGCTGGCAGGTGTTACCATTACGGCCGATGGTGGCGACCCAACTTCTTCTCCTAACATTGTGATTCGTGGTCAAGGCTCACAAGATGGAGACAATGTACTTTGGGTTGTGGACGGTGTTCCCGGTGCACCTATCTCATCCATGAATGATATTGAAAGTATCGTTGTTTTGAAGGATGCTGCTTCTGCTGCTATCTATGGCGCACAGTCTGGTGCAGGTGGTGTTGTGTTGGTAACTACCAAAAAAGCGAAACAAGGTGCTCCTTCGTTGACTTATGACGGCACTTTTGGTATTCGTCAGGCTACCAATTTGATAGAACCACTGAATGCGGAGCAGCAGATTGAGATGCGTAAGATATCTCATCAAAATGCAGGACTTTCGCTTCCAGTCGGTTGGGATGTTACCAAAAATCCATGGATAGGTACGACTCGTACTGATTGGATGGATGAGATTTTCCGCACTGCCTTCTACCAACGTCATAACGTAGCGTTGAATGTAGGTTCTGATAATTTTTCAAATCGTATATCTTTTGCTTACGATAATGATGAAGGTGTTTTGATTAATACTTTCAAGAAGAATCTTACATTACGTTATAATGGTAAAATGCAGCTGAACAAGTGGGTGAGCGTCAGTGAGGATTTTGTATGGCAGAACACTACCCAACGTTCCAAAGCTACGGATAACGATGCTTATACAGGACCTATCCTTTCGGCTATCTACATGCCGGCAAGTGCCACTGTCTATAATCCGTTGGACGGAAGTTATGGTGGTGTGACTACGGAAGATCCTGCCTATATTGAAAAATATGGTTCGAATTTCTCTGATATCCACGGGGATGCTGTAAATCCGGTACGTCTATTGGAAGCAGAGAATTTGTATGACAAGATAAGTGACATATGGAGCACTACCAGCTTGGAGATAGCTAATGTACTTCCTGGATTGAAGTTTACGAGTCGTTTTACTTATAATATGAAGACTAATCATTACAAGAAGTTCAATCCTATTCGTGATGAAGTAGGTAAACCGGCTTTGTCGAATAATCTTCAAGAAACTACTTACCGTAGAGATGCTTGGAAGACGGAAAATACCCTGACTTATGATAAGACATTCGGTGAACATACGGTTGGTGCCTTGTTCTCGACTACGGCAGATCATTCTGAAACGCGTGGACTGGAAGTGACGGGTAAGGATTTTGCGGATGAATCGGAATTTTTACAATACATGGCGTATGCAGGATCAGTGACAGCATCTGACTATTTGACTGGACCTGATGCCAATGTGTCGTTGATTGCCCGTTTGGCTTATTCTTATAATGACCGTTATTTTGCTACTGCATCTTGGCGTCGTGATTATGCTGGACGTTTGCCTAAGGAAAATAACTATGGTGATTTCCCTGCAGTGACCCTTGGATGGAAAATATCTAATGAAAAATTCTTTAAGAAGAGTGATTTTATCAGTTTGCTGAAATTGCGTGCTTCTTGGGGGCGTGTAGGTAATTTGAGCTCTATAGGGCTTAATTATAAGTCTGCTTTGTTGAAGAAAAGCTCGTGGACAGAACAAGCACAATATGGTCCTGAGGCAAATAATATCTGGAATACTTTGATTTACAACGGCTCTGCGTTAAATCCTGATTTGACCTGGGAAACTTCAGAACAGACTGACTTGGGCTTGGATGTTGAGATGTTTAAAAACCGTTTGTCGGTATCATTAGACTATTTTGATAAACGTACTTTCAATTTGATTCAGACACAATCAATGGGGTGGCCTTCTACTATGGGACTCGATGCCATGTTAATCAATCAAGGTGAAGTGCGTAACCGTGGCTTTGAGATTCAAGCTAATTGGAGCGATAAGATTAACAAAAACCTTTCTTATTTCGTATCGGGTAACTTCTCGTATTTAAAGAACTGGGTATCAGATATAGGTGTGAAGGATGCGGATGGCAATCCGGGTTTGTGGCCTAATGATAAAAGGTTCCGTAGCATCCCTTATATGATGCAGAGTACGGAAGGGGAACCTCTGAATTCCTTCTACTTGATTAAGACAGATGGTTTGTTCCAAAGTGATGCAGAAGTTGCCGAGTGGAATGCTAAACATGGAACATATGTGACCAATGATAATGGTGAAAAAGAGTGGGTAGGTATTCAGCCGAATGCCAAGGCTGGTGACTTGAAGTTTGTGGATCATAATGGCGATGGTAAAATTACGGATGCAGACCGTCAGTATATGGGTAGTGCGACTCCGAAGACGACTTTTGCCTTTACATTGGGAATGACGTGGAAAAAACTTTCTTTCAGTGCCATGTTCCAGGGAGTAGGTGGAGCAAAAGCTTTATATGTAGGAAAGTACATGCTGTTGAGTGATGTAGAAGGAAACTTTAACCGTTCCAGCGAGATATTGAATGCTTGGAGTCCTACAAATACCGGTTCTGATATTCCTCGTTTGTCAAAGAATGACCCGAATGGAAACTTTACGACTGCATCTGATTGGTATTTGGAGAATGCTTCTTATCTGCGTTTGAAGAATGTAACCCTTTCTTATGATTTAAGCGATGTATTCCGCAAGTGGTCTCATTTGAATGACCGTAACAGCCGTTTGTCTGTGTACCTCAGTGGTGAAAATCTTGCTACTATCACTGGATATTCTGGTATGGATCCTGAATGTGGTGGCTGGGATGCTTTGAAATATCCGGTATCTCGCGTATTATCTGTTGGTGTAAAATTGACTTACTAATAATTAATAGAGAAGAATGATTATGAAAAAAAATATATTATTTTTTGCGATGTCTGCCACATTGCTTATGAGTTCTTGCAGTGACTTCCTTGATGTGCAACCAGAGGGAGATGCTACTACAACGACTTATTTTACCAATGACCTGCAGGCTATTGATGCTGTAGATGCATTGTATGAAAGATTTCATCAGGAAGCTGTATATGGACGCGAACTGTTTTGGGAACAAGGTGCCGCGTGCGACGTTGTGTGGGGAAAGACCCGTGATTTTCCAACACTTGCTACATTGAAATATACAGGAGACGAATCCCCTTTGCGTACTATTTTTGATACTATGTACAAAGTGATGGCACGTTCCAACTGGGTAATACAAGAGTTGCTTAAGAAAGGGAAAAGCACCACTTTGAGTGATATTGAAAAGAGAAGTCTCGGTGAAGCTTACTTCACTCGTGGATGGGCTCATTTCTTGATCGCTTATCGTTACGGTCTTGATACACAAGGGGTACCTTTTGTCCGTTATGAAGATTTTGAAGGTGGCTATGACAATTCTATTCCTCCTCAGCAAGCTTCGGTCATCGATAATTATAAATTGATTATCTCGGATATGGACAAGGCAATAGAGTATTTGCCCCGTTTTGAAGAGTATGGAGATAATGATAGAGGACGCGCGCACGATGCGGCTGCAGTAGCTTTTAAAGCTAAAGTTTATGCTTATTGGGCAACTTGGGATGCTACACAATGGGGAAATGTAATCAGTATGGTCAATGAACTGGAAACTGCTTACGGACGTGATTTAGCCGGTACTTATGAAGAGTTGTTCTCTTCTGATTTCTCTAAATGGTGGAATAAAGAGTATATTTGGACTATTCCTGGAAATGGTGGCTCTCAAGGTGGCGGTTCGGAGTTTCCGGGAGTTGTCCTTGAGAACAAAGGCTGGGGACAATATAATGGCTGGGGACAGAACAAGCCGTCTTATGATATTTACGAAGAGATGTTGAAAGACGGAGCTGGTAATGACCGTTTGGTTCGTACGGTTTTAGAGTATGGTCAGGAATTTCAATTCTTGGGTGAATCCCGTGCTTTTTATTCAAGCTCGGATATTGAATCCGGTTTTATGATTAATAAATACATGGATCCCTTTAAGTATGAAGATGCAGCCAATAAGGGGTATATCAATACAAACGGAGACTGGCCGACGGTACGTATTAATTTCCCGGTTATCCGTTTTGCAGAAATGTTACTTTTCCGTGCGGAAGCTTATTTGATGACTAATAAAGCGGACTTGGCTACGGCTGATTTGAATCGCATTCGTAAACGTGCCAATGTTGCATTATTGACGGGCACTGCTACTATGGCTGACCTATATCATGAACGCCGTTGTGAATTGGCATTTGAGTTTACAGACCATTTATATGATTTGAAACGCTGGTATCGCTCAGGCAATACTGAAATAAAGGCTTTGGCTGCTGCCGAATTGAATGCCCGTCCGCGCGTACGTCATTATGCCAACCGCCAGGACCCTGCTTCCACATTCGTTGTAGGTGAGTATGAGGATTATACGGATAAGATTGCTTATCAGGATTACATGATCGTATTCCCTTATCCTTCGGTTCAGATTACCAAATCTGATGGTAAGTTAAAACAGAATCCTCATTATGATTGATATTTTCTCTGAAAGAGATAAAATATAAAAAAAGACCTCATTGCCATTGGTCTAATCTGCAGGGGTTGGTATTTTCGGGTATTGATCCTTGCAGATATTTCTTCTTTTTCTTTCATTTGCAAAGGCTATTCATAAAATCATTTTAATATACGGAGAGACGGCATTCCCGACAGTCTGCAGCGCTCTTCAAATATACAGTCTGATGAAATTAAAAACTCTTATATGTGCAACTACTGCCTTTTGGGCTTGCTGCTCTTGTACATCCGGTGAACTATCTCCCGTAGACTATGTAGACCCTTTTATAGGTACCGGCTTTCATGGGCATACTTATCCGGGGGCAACCGTTCCGTTCGGGGCGGTACAGTTAAGCCCTGACACGCGTGCCGGAAACTGGGATGCTTGTTCGGGGTATCATTATAATGATACGACTCTAAAAGGTTTTTCACACACACATTTAAGTGGGACCGGATGCATTGATCTTGGGGATATACTGTTTCGTCCTACTACGCTGAAACCGGATTTGACTACGGAAAGCATTTACCAGCCAGCGGCTTTTTCCCATAAAGACGAAGATGCTTCTGCCGGATATTATTCGGTTGTTCTGAAAGAAGAAGGAATAAAAGCTGAATTGACGGTAACGGCACACGCCGGTATGCACCGCTATACGTTTTCTTCCGGCAAAGAAGCATCTATTATTATAGATTTGACTCATTTGCTTGATAACGAATATATTTATGAGGCTGAACTTGAACAGACTGCCGCCAACGAAATAACAGGTATGCGCAGAACCAGGGGATGGACGGACAATCAGTACGTTTATTTTGTAGCCCAGTTCTCGAAACCTTTTCAGGCCATAGACTTTATACAGAATAAAAAGATGGTTTCTGCAGGAGTTAAGTTGAACGGTACCGATTTGCAGGCTTGCTTGTCCTTCGATAATAGTAATGGAGAGCCGGTTATAGCCAAAGTTGGATTATCCATTGTCAGTGAAAAGAATGCACGTGAGAATTTGGAAACCGAGGTGATAGGTTTCGATTTTGATGCCGTGCGTAGTGCTGCCCGTTCCGCTTGGGAACAAGCTCTCTCTGCTATTACGGTAAAAGGCGGCAATACGGACGACTTGAAGAATTTCTATACAGCCATGTATCATTCTATGGTTGTACCCAATGTCGTGAGTGATGTCAATGGTGAGTACCGCCGTCATAATATGGAAATTGGGCAATTGCCAAAAGGCAAAGTGCAATATTCTACATTTTCGCTTTGGGATACTTTCCGTGCATGGAATCCGTTGATGACTTTGATTGATACAACTTTGGTCAATAATATGATAAATTCCTTTCTGGACATTTACGAATCTTCGGGTGAACTTCCTATCTGGCCGCTTTCTGCCGGAGAGACGGGAACTATGATTGGTTATCATGCAGTGTCCGTTATAGCAGATGCTTATATGAAGGGTATTAGAGGATTTGACGCGGAAAAGGCGTTGGAAGCTATGGTAGTTTCTTCTGAAAAGAACAAAAAGGGAGCTGATTACTATATTCAGAATGGCTTTATTCCTTCTAATATAAAGAAAGAGTCCATCTCTTGTTTGCTGGAGTTTGCCTATGATGACTGGTGTATTGCACGTATGGCTCAGGAAATGGGTAAGGATGATATTTATCAAAAGTATATTCAACGTTCCCAGAACTATATCAATGTTTTTGATGGTAATACAAAATTCTTCCGCCCCAAGCGGATGGATGGGAACTGGGAAACTCCCTTCAATCCTATTGAGATAGGTCGTGCCTATACGGAAGCCACAGCCTGGCAGTATCGTTTCTTTGTACCTCACGATGTAAGCGGTATGGCACAACTGTTTGGTGGTAAGAAAGAGTTTATTACCGCACTCGATTCTATCTTTACAGTAGAGTCGGATGTACATGGCGATTTAGTGGATATTACCGGACTGATAGGTCAATATGTTCATGGCAATGAGCCGAGCCATCATATCGCCTATCTGTACGATTACGTCGGACAGCCTTGGAAGACGCAGGAAATGACACGCCGTCTGCTCCATGAAATGTACGCTCCTACGCCTGAAGGAATCATTGGTAATGAAGATTGTGGACAGATGTCCGGTTGGTATATATTATCCAGCTTGGGTATTTATTCAGTTTGTCCGGGAAGCAATGAATTTGCACTGACTACTCCTCTATTTGAGAAAGCGGTTGTCAACCTGGCAAATAGAAAGACTTTGACCATCCTTGCCAACAATCCGAAGAAGAATGTCTATATCACAAAAGTAGAATTGAACGGACAACCGATAGATGTAAATTTTATTACTTATGCACAGTTGATGGAAGGTGGAGAACTTCGTTTTACTTTGTCCGACAAGCCGAATATGGAGAGAGGTGTTTCCTCTGAAGCATCCCCTTATTCCTATACTAAAGATGAAGTCGTTTCCATTCCCTATGTGGATAAGGATTTGAACTTGTTTATGGATAAGGTAACGGTTGCATTGGCCACAACAACCAAGGATGCCGAAATCAGATATACATTGGATGGCAGCGAGCCCACAGAGCAGTCGGCATTGTACGAGCAGCCTTTTGAACTGGACAAGACCACTTTAATAAAAGCCAAAGGATTCAAGGAAGGTCTCCGCTCAAGCAGAACATTATCCATATCGGCAACGAAAGCTGAATTAAAGGCTGCTCTTTCTGTAAATCCTACTCAGAATGGTACATCTTATAAGTACTTTGAAGGCACTTCCCAGAAAGTGGCTGATGTAGAAAAGTCACCGTTGCTGGAGTCTGGTGTCATGCCCGAACCTTCTATTAAGGGTGCTAAGCAGGAGGATCATTTCGGTTATATCTTTTCTGGATTGATAAATGTTCCCGAAGATGGGGTCTATACTTTCCAGACCCGTTCGGACGATGGCAGTGTCTTGTACATTCACGATGAGCAGGTAGTCAATAATGATGCTTCCCATGCTGCAATTCCTGCTACCGGAATGGTCGCGCTGAAGAAAGGTTTTCATCCTTACAAGCTCTATTACTTTGAAGATTATGAAGGTGAGTATTTGAGCTGGGCTTGGAAACTGCCTTCTGCCGAGAAGTTGGCACCCATCCCTGCATCGGCTTTATTTGTGAAATAATAGTTTAATATATATGCTATGAGAAAGTTATTTTTGTTATTTTTACCTTTGTTCGCTGCATCATGCGGACAGGTGAAGCAGCAGGCACCTGCACCAGAGCCCGTTAATGTCATGAGTTTCAATATTCGCTATGACAATCCGGAAGATAGCTTGGACAACTGGCAATACCGTAAAGACCGCGCGGCAAATGCCATCCGTTTTTATGATGTGGATATATTGGGTACGCAAGAAGTACTTCATAATCAGTTGGAAGACCTTAAACAACGATTGCCGGAATACGGAGTCATCGGTGTAGGTCGTGAAGATGGAAAGGAAAAGGGTGAATATAGTGCACTCTGGTATAAGAAAGATCGTTTCAACTTGCTGGATTCTGGCTATTTCTGGTTGAGCGAGACTCCTGAAGTTGCCGGTTCCAAGGGCTGGGATGGAGCTTGTGAGCGTATCGCTTCATGGGCAAAACTGCAAGATAAAGTAAGTGGCAAGGAGTTCTTCGCATTGAATACCCACTTGGATCATGTAGGTGTTGCTGCACGTCGTGAAGGTATAAGCCTTATGCTGGATAAAGTAAATGAGTTGAGTGGTAACTTACCCGTAGTAGTAACGGGCGACTTTAATGCTAGTCCGGAATCGGATGTCATCAAACACGTGACTGACCCTTCCAATCCGGAACACTTGACAGATGCACGCCAGGCATCGGCAATTGTTTATGGTCCGGCATGGAGTTTCCATGATTTCGGAAAGATTCCTTACGATAAACGTCCGCTGATTGATTACGTTTTTGTACGTAATGGACTGAAAGTTTTGAGGTATGGTGTATTGGCTGAAACAGAGAATAATGCTTTCCTCTCCGACCATGCCCCTATTTTAGTAACAGTTGAATAATAAAACAATAATTATGACTAAGATATTAAGAATATGTATCGTTATGCTCTTGGCAGTCTTGCTACTGCCGGTAGAGTTATCGGCACAAAGCCGCCGTGATAAAGAACAGACCTATGTTTTGGACCAACCTTATGAGGTGACAAAGATTACCCCTCCCCAGGGCAAGAAGATAAAGAATGTCATCTTGATGATTGGTGATGGCATGAGTCTTATGCACGTATATTCTGCCTGGACAGCCAATCGAGGCAAGTTGTTTTTGGATAACTGCCAGGTAGTGGGTTTGTCTAAAACCTATTGTGCCAACAAGCTGATTACAGACTCGGGAGCGGGTGGAACAGCCATAGCTACGGGGCAGAAGACAAACTATCATTCTGTGGGTGTAGATACCGAAGGACGTCCTTTGAAATCATTGGTAGACCTGGCTGCTGCTAAAGGTAAATCGACCGGTATAGCGGTGACTTGCCGTCTGTGGGATGCCACTCCTGCTGATTTTTGTTGCCATAACAAGGATAGGGATGCGGAAGCTGAAATCGTAGCAGATTACGTTAATTGCAGTGCCGATTATGTATTCGGTGGAGGTGCCAAGCTTTTCGAAAACCGTGAAGATGGACGTGACTTGTTTAAGGAACTACGCGATAAAGGATTTCAGACTCCTCGCAGTTGGGATGAATTGGCTGGCATAAAGAGTGGTAAGGTATTTGCCGTACCTTATCCCGTCGATACTCCTCTTCCTGCTGAACGTGGCGACCTTTTGGCACGTGCTTCATTGAAAGGTATCGAATTGCTGGACCAAAATAAAAACGGTTTCTTTATGATGATAGAAGGTTCGCAGCTGGATGACTACGGACACTTCAATGACATTGATTTGCTGATGCAGGAAACACATGACTTTGACCGTACTATCGGTGCCATTTATGAATGGGCTGCCAAGGATGGAGAAACATTGGTAGTAGTTACTGCAGACCATGAGACTGGTGGACTTACGTTGGTTGATGGAGATTTGGCAGAAGGCAGAATCGTATGTAAGTTCTCTACCGGTGGTCATAGCGGTGTAATGGTACCAGTGTATGCTTTTGGTCCCGGTGCAGAGGAGTTTACAGGGATTTTTGAAAATACTGCTATCTTTGACAAGATAAAAAAACTGCTCAATTTGTAATTTAAAAAATAACTATTTCCTATGTTGAAACACATTTTATTGGTAGGCTTGCTTTCTTTTTCCACTCTCCCTTTGCTGAAAGCTCAGAGCTGTGGCAATGATGAAAAGTATCATTTGCCTTATAAAAATACATATGTAAAGGAACCGCTGGTCACTGAAAATGAGTATCGTGTGGCAAAACCTGAGACGATTGTGCCGAAAAGCTTCGAAGAAGCTCGGCAGATTCTTCCCAATCCCATTTGGGGTGGACATGACAAGGAACTTGAAATGTATTGGAAGGCATGGGAAATAGCTATCGGCAATATTCGTGCTCCTCAAGCAGGCTCGGGTTTTGTCTCAAGCTATTTGGATACAGCTTATAATGGTAATATCTTTATGTGGGATTCCTCTTTCATTCTGATGTTTGCCCGTTATGGTACCCGTTTCTTTCCTTTCCAGAATACGCTGAACAACTTTTACGCCAAGCAGCATCCCGACGGTTTCATTTGCCGTGAAATAAAGGCAGATGGTGCCGATTGCTTTGAACGCTATGATCCGGTGAGTACCGGACCGAATTTGATGCCTTGGTGTGAGATGGTCTATTTCCATCAGTTTGGTGATACGGAACGCCTGCACAAGATATTTCCGGTACTTTGTGCTTATTATAAGTGGTTGAAATTGAACCATACTTGGAGAAATGGAACCTACTGGTCAAGCGGATGGGGGACCGGCATGGATAATATGCCCCGTGTTCCGTCGGAATACAGCCCTATCTACAGTCACGGGCATATGATTTGGTTAGATACAAACCTACAGCAATTATTTACTGCCAATTTACTACTTGAGATGGGCTTTTATCTGGAACGTTGGCAAGAGATAGAAGAGTTTGAAGACGAAGCCAAAATGCTGGGAAAATATATCCATGACAATCTTTGGGATGAAAAGACCGGTTTCCTTTATGACCAGTATGCTGACGGTACGCTCTGTACAACCAAGGGAATAGGTGCCTATTGGGCTCTGTTTACTGATGTATTGGATTCTGTACAGTTGGACCGCATGGTGAAGGAATTGGATAATCCTGCCACATTCAACCGGAAACACCGTATTCCTTCTTTGTCTGCCGATAATCCCAAGTACAAGGAGAATGGCCGTTATTGGCAGGGTGGCGTATGGCCGGGAACTAATTACATGGTGATGCAGGGCCTTGTGCAGAAAGGTTATGGTAAACTGGCACGGGAGATTTGTTTGAATCATTATGCCCAGGTGTTTGAGGTCTATAAGAAGACTGGAACTTTTTGGGAATATTATGCTCCGGAAAGTGCTGAGCCGGGATTTATGGCAAGGGATAATTTTGTGGGTTGGGCAGGACTTCCTCCTATTGCTGAATTGATAGAATTTATTATCGGTATTCGGGGAGATTATGCCAAAAAGCAGATTATCTGGGATATGAATTTGACGGAGATTAACGGCATAGAACGCTATCCTTTTGGTCCCGAAGGGCTTATCTCCTTAAAAGCTGAAGCACGCCGTTCTGCAAGTGATGAACCCCGTATCACAGTAGATTCTAATATTGATTTTGAACTGTGTGTACTCTATGGTGGAAAAGAGAAAAAGATAAATGTGACATCCGGTAAGCATACCTATTAAAGAAGAAATCAATCATGAAAAACAATATGTCAAGACGCCAATTTCTGAAGACTGGCGGGCTTGCCTTGGCTGCAATGACCTTTCAGCCCGCTTCCGTATTATCTTCATCCGGGACTTTCAGCCAGAGATATGTTTCGTTGCGTCCTTCTGCAAGCAAAAGGAGCTTCATTTCGAAGGCAGTAGATGCTGCCATTGAAGAAGCAAAGCCTAAAATAAAGGACGAGAAGTTGCGTTGGATGTTCGAGAACTGTTTTCCCAATACGCTTGACACTACTGTCAGATATAGAGTGAAGAATGGCAGACCAGATACTTTCGTCATTACAGGTGATATAGATGCCATGTGGCTGCGCGACTCTTCAGCGCAAGTATGGCCCTATCTGCCGTTGATGAAGAAAGATAAGGACTTGCAGTTGATGGTGGCAGGACTTGTCAACAGACAGACTGAATGTATCTTGATAGACCCGTATGCCAATGCCTTCAACGACGGGCCGTTGGGCAGCTATTGGGAAACCGACCATACACAACATATGGTTAAGGAACTGCATGAACGCAAATGGGAGATAGATTCTTTGTGCTATCCCATTCGTCTGGCTTATCATTATTGGCAATACACGGAAGACACGTCTGTGTTCGATGAAAATTGGCATAAAGCTATGCTGCTGGTGGTCAAGACCTTTAAAGAGCAACAGAGGAAACAAGGCTTAGGACCTTATAGCTTTACGCGCGATTGCGACCGCCCTACAGATTCGCAGATTAACAACGGATGGGGAGCACCGGTAAAGCCGGTCGGCTTAATCGTTTCTTCTTTCCGTCCGTCAGATGATGCTACACAATACGGTTTTCTGATTCCTTCTAATATGTTTGCGGTTGTGTCATTGCGCCAATTGGCTGAGATAGAGGATAAAGTTTATGGAAACAAGGACTTCTCCGGAGAATGTATAACATTGGCAGATGAAGTGGATGCAGCTATCCGTAGGTATGGTACTTTCAATCATCCGGTTTGTGGACGTATTTATGCCTTTGAGGTCGACGGTTTTGGTAACGCGCTTTGTATGGACGATGCCAATGTACCCAGTTTGCTGGCTGCGCCTTATCTGGGTTATTGTTCTTTTAAAGATGCGATTTATCAGAATACCCGTAAAATGATATGGAGCGGCAATAATCCTTATTTCTTTAAAGGAAAAGCCGGTGAAGGGGTAGGAGGCCCTCATGTGGGATTGAATTATATCTGGCCGATGAGCATCATTATGAAGGCTTTTACAACGGATGATTCCGAAGAAATACGTGCTTGTCTGAAGCAACTTCGTGATACGGATGGAGGGACGGGCTTTATGCATGAGTCTTTCCATTCGGAGGATGCCGCGGACTTTACTCGTTCCTGGTTTGCCTGGACAAATACTTTGTTCGGTGAACTGATACTGAATACAATCAAGGAATATCCCAACTTATTATCCCAAATACTATGAAGATAAGATATTGGTTACTGGCTATGTCATTCATTTTTCTCTCTTGTGGGAGAGTGGCTGATGATGTAGCGGCAAACTATGGTATTATACCCATGCCGAATGAACTTGCTCCAATGCAGGGAGTGTATGTCTTGCAAGGGAAAAAAACAGTGGCTGTCCCTTCCGGGGAAGCCGCGATGAAAGTTTTTCATTATTTGGAGGATGCGTTGAAAAACACTTCTGTAACGCTGAAGGATATTTCGGAAACGGGAAAGGCTGATATTTGCTTATCTATAGATAATTCCTTGCCCGATGAGGCCTATACATTGGAGGTTTCTTCCGATAGGATAAATATATCTTCCAATGAAACTGCCGCCGGATTTTTTTATGGTGTCCAGTCTTTGCTGCAGCTCATGCCGGCAGCCATTTATGATGGTGACCGGAAATACGAAGGAAAGATTAGGATTCCTGCTGTCAGCATTACGGATGCTCCCCGTTTCCCTCATCGTGGGGCTATGATGGATGTAGGGCGTAATTTTCTGCCAAAAGAGGAAGTGCTGAAGTTTCTTGATTTGATGGCATTCTATAAATTGAATAAATTCCATTTTCATCTGACAGATGACCAAGGATGGAGAATAGAAATAAAGAAATACCCGAAACTGACTGAAATAGGTTCTTATCGTAAACAGACTCAGATAGGACACTCTGATTATTATTTTCCACGGCGTTACGATGGAAAAGAAAAGAGAGGCTATTATATGCAGGAAGAAATAAAGGAAATTGTGAAGTACGCATCCGACCGTTTCATTACGGTCATTCCCGAAATAGAAATGCCGGGACATGCATCCGCAGCATTGGCTTCCTATCCGGAACTTTCTTGCGGATTGGGAAAGACTTATGTGGTGCGTGATTATTTTGATGTTTTTGATGAGGTCTATTGTCCCAAAGAGCATACATTTGAATTTTTACAAAATGTGCTGACCGAAGTTATGGAACTCTTCCCCAGCCATTATATCCACATTGGTGGAGATGAGTGTCCCAAGAAAGCATGGAAGAAGTGTGTCCATTGCCAGCATTTGATGAAGCGGGAAGGTCTGCCCAACGAAGAAGCTCTGCAAAGTTGGTTTATCCATCGGATTGAGCAATTTGTGAACAGTAAAGGGCGTGACATCATCGGGTGGGATGAGATTCTGGAAGGAGGGCTTGCTCCTAATGCTACCGTCATGTCATGGCGTGGCGAAAAAGGAGGTATCGAAGCGGCTCACCAACGGCATAAAGTCATTATGACACCCGGCAAAAAGTGTTATTTGGATTACTACCAGGAAAGTCCGGAATTTGCCCCGTTGGCTATCGGCGGTTTTCTTCCGTTGGATACGGTGTACAATTATAACCCGCTTCCTGCTGAACTGACTCCGGAAGAACAAGCTTATATAATAGGTGTACAAGCCAATATCTGGGGAGAGTACATACAGACTCCCGAGTATTTTGAATATATGGCTTTCCCTCGTTTGCTGGCTATGTCAGAGGTGCAATGGACACAGCCGGAACATAAGGACTTCGAGTCGTTTGCCCGTAGGCTGGATAAGGAGTTTGAACGATTGGATTATTGCGGAGTGAATGCTTGCCGCAACTTCTATGAAGTCAATCAGATTGGTGCATGGAACAAGTCGCAGCAAACTTATGAGGTGACTTTGAAAACCTTCTGTCCGGATGCCGATATTTACTATGCGGTAAATGATTCAACGGTCAACACTTCATCTTCCCTTTATGAGACTCCGATACCGTTGGACGAGGATGCAACTATTTATTCGGCAGTTTACAGAAGCGGTAAGCCGCTAGGGAAAGTGACCCGCAAGAGTTTTGCTGTAAACAAGGCAACCGGATGTGACTATACTTGTAATCCTGAAGCAGGATGGGAACACTTGAATAAAGGCTTCGGGCTGACTGATGGACGACGTGGCTATGCCCGCGACATGCGTCGCTGGATTAGCTTCTACCAGGATACTGTACAGATTGTAGTGGAACTGAAGAAACCTCAAAAAGTCAAGGAAGTGGCCTTTTCTTCTTTATGGCGGCCGGTAAATGAGATATGGCCGGCAAGGGCGATGAGTGTTTCTGTTTCAATGGATGGTCAGACTTTTATTCCGGTGGGCACTAAACGGCTGACTTATGATTTTAGCTTGACGGAAGGCACCCGTTTTCCGGCATCTCTTTCATTTGCCGAAACGGAAGCTACATTTGTCCGCTTGGAATTATTGAGTGGTGGCTTGTGCCCGAAAGGATATTTTCATGAAGGGGTGCAGAGTGAGTTGGCAATAGATGAAATAGAAATATATTAATCTCAAGAAATTATGAAGAAAATAGTTGTTCTTTTAGTTGTACTGTTGGGCTGTATGCCGGTAACGGCTTTTGCGCAGAAGCAATTCTTTTTTAAGGATGGCAGGTTTGTAGTAGCACAGTTTACAGATTTGCACTGGATGCCGGGTTCTGCAAAGTGTGCCGAAACGGCAGCTACTATCCGTGCTGTCCTGGCAGCCGAACATCCGGACATTGCTATACTGAGTGGGGATGTGGTGACCGATGACCCTGCTATGGATGGATGGAAAAGTGTAGTGGATATTTTCAATGAAGCCAAGATGCCTTTTGTGGTGATGATGGGAAACCATGATGCAGAATACTTGACGCGCAATGAAATCTATGATTTCCTCTTGAAGTCTCCCTACTATGTGGGGGCAAAAGGCCCTGAAGATATTATGGGATGTGGTAATTGTGTGATTTCTATTTATAGTCCGGAGAAGAAGGACCAGGTAGAGGCATTGCTCTATTGCATGGATTCCAACGACTATCAGCCTAATAAAATCTATGGTGCTTACGACTGGATTCATTTCGACCAAATAGAATGGTACAGAAAGCAAAGTAAACACTTTGCAGAGAAGAACGGTGGTAATCCCGTTCCTGCTTTGGCCTTTTTCCATATTCCGCTGATTGAATACAACGAAATCAGAGGTGACGGGAAAACTTATGGCAATGACAAAGAAGGTGGAGTTGCCTCTGCTAATATCAATTCTGGTATGTTTGCTTCCTTCCTTGACATGAGGGATGTAATGGGAGTATTTGTAGGACATGACCATGATAACGATTTTATAGGAATAGATAAAGGTATTGCATTGGGATACGGACGGGTGACCGGTGCGGATGCGTATGGAGAGTTGACGAGAGGAGCCCGTATCATTGAACTGTACGAAGACCAATTCAAATTTGACACATGGATTTCCACTCCTTCGGGAAGGGAGGCTGCCTACTATTACCCTTCAGGTCTGAATTCGGATGAGGAGCAGAGTATGGCTTATTTGCCGGCTACGGGAACTTCTCCCAAGAAGCAGGGCGTGGCATATACCTATTATGAAGGCAAATGTAAACGTGTTGCCGATATTGCCGCCTGCAATAAAGTGAAGGAAGGGGTGATGAAGAACTTCTCGATTGAAGAAGTAGCCGTCCCTGATCATTTTGCTTATGATTTCCGTACGTTGGTGAAAATTCCAGAAAGGGGAGTATACCGTTTCTATACTTTTTCCGATGATGGTTCTAAACTATACATAGACGGTAAATTGATTGTTGATAACGACGGTGGACACAGCGGACGCCGTGCCGAAGGGAAAGTCGCTCTCGAAGCAGGGTACCACGAGTTGCATCTGCTGTATTTCGAAGATTACATGGGCCAGGAATTGGAAGTCGGGTATTCGGGACGGAATGTTCTGGAAACCGTGTTACCTGATACCATGTTGTTTGTACCGGATTAAATCAGCGCTGGTAACTCTTTGTCTGGTACTCTTTCCGATATTCATTGGGAGAGACTTTCTTCAAAGCTTTGAATTGGCGGGACAAGTTCTTCAGATTGTTTATTCCGACTTGTTCCGCCACATCTGCAATCGGAGCATCACTGGCCAACAGCAATTGGGCAAAACGTTCCATCCTAAGGTTGAAGATGTATTTGTGGATGGATTGCTGAGTGACTTGCTTGAAACGAATCTCCAATAAACGGCGTGATAATGGTACTTGTTTCACTATATCCGATACGGTGATATCAGCCGCTATATTCTGATGGATATATTTCAGAGCGGTTTGGATATGGGCATCGGTGGTAGAATAGAAGTCGGTTGAAAGCCGGTTGATTATATTAACTGGTTGGAGCACTACGTCCTGATAAGTGGCCTCCTCATCATTCAATAGATGTTCTATGAGGGCAGCTGCCTCAAATCCGCCTCTTACAATGTTTTGGCTGATACTGGATAGGGGAGGGTCTGAAAGATTGCATATAATCTCATCATTGTCGACTCCTAATATTGCTATCTTGTCGGGCACTCTGATGTTGTTGACTTTACAGATTTCCGTAATGCGGTTACCTTGATTGTCATCGCAAGCCATGAGTGCCGTAGGTTGTGGCAATGACTTTAACCAGTTGAGCAGGGGCGGTGCTTCATAAAACCATAAGTCATCAAGGGATTGGTCCTGATAAGAATAGAAATTGTTTCCAAACCCTTGGGCTGCTATACATTCATAGAAACCCTCGCAACGTTCTTGTGACCATACCGTATCGCGATAACCATAGAATGCGAAGTTCTGAAAGCCTTTACTCAGAAAAAACTCTGCTGCCATTCTGCCGGTCTTGCGGTAATCGCCGGTGATGTTTGGAATATTGCTGAACCTTGATTTATAATCCTGGGCCAATGCGATAATTCCGTTTTCACGGAATAGCTCCACGTTGTCATCATTGTCAAATCTGCCGATGATTGCATCTGCATGCCATGTCTTTGCCCATTTCAAGACTCCTTCTATACCATGACTGTTTTTGTAGGAGGGTGGCATACGGCATACTACCCATGGCTCATGGCTTTTGGAATAGGCCAATACCCCCTTTAGCAGATTGTACGAAAAGGACTCTGTAAAATCGGTCAATAATATCAATCGAATCATAGCAGTTGACTAAATGTAACTGATTGTTACTTATACAAATGTTAGCTTAATTGACAAATATAGGATTTTATTTCTTTTTCTTCAAATCTTTTCCCTCATATTTGCAGATTGCTTCAATCCATTTTTCTTCCAGTGGCTTGGACTCGTGTTTGGCGAGGTCGAAGGCTACCATGACGGAGGTACATACGCATTTTACTTCTTGGGTTTCCGTATCAATGACCCGTTGGGCGAGGTGGAAGCTTTTGGTTCCTATCTCAGTGACGGCAGTTTGCACGGCGATATGGTCCGAACCATAAATCTGTGCGAGGAAGTTTGCTTCAATATGGACGACAACGATACCATCCTTTTCCCAATCTACATCCGGGCATACGGAAGCGAAATATTCCGTTTTTCCTAAATCATAAAAAGAGAAGTAAACAGTGTTGTTTACATGGCCGAATTTGTCGACGTCATTGAAGCGTAGTTGTATGGGCAGGGTGTGGTTAAATTGAATTTCTTCCATTGTTTTCTCTTAAACTTTGTTTATAATCGCTGCAAAAATACTATTTTTGCGTGTTAATCCGTGAACTTATATATCAAGAAATGATAGAAGACATCAAAAAAGCCTGCCAGGTAATGAGCGAGGGCGGGGTAATTCTGTATCCGACAGATACGATTTGGGGTATAGGTTGTGACGCTACCAATGAAGAAGCGGTGCGCCGTGTATATGAAATCAAGCAACGCTCTGACAGTAAGGCGATGCTGGTATTGGTAGATTCTCCGGTAAAGGTGGATTTCTATGTGCAGGATGTTCCGGAGGTTGCCTGGGATTTGATAGAACTGGCTGACAAGCCCCTTACCATAATTTATTCCGGAGCGCGTAATCTGGCTCCTAACTTGCTTGCCGAAGATGGTAGTGTAGGTATCCGTGTCACCAGTGAGGCATTTTCAAAACGGCTTTGTCAGCAGTTCCGCAAGGCGATAGTCTCTACTTCTGCCAATGTCAGCGGGCAACCGTCTCCCGGTAACTTCAGTGAAATAAGTGAAGACATCAAGTCTGCGGTGGATTATATAGTAGGATACCGCCAGGAGGAAACGGGACGCCCGAAACCGTCCAGTATCATCAAGTTGGGCAAGGGCGGAGTCATTAAGATTATTCGCGAATAAAAGGAAAAATGGCAGAGGACAAGAGGAGTTTGTTGCAGCGCTTCATCATATGGCGCGAAAAGAATATCAAGGAAAAGCGGTTCATACTGATTCTCAGTTTTCTTGTAGGTATCTTTACGGCATTCGCCGCACTGATACTGAAAGTCATCATACACTGGATACAGAACTTCCTGACGGATAATTTCAATGCGACGGAAGCCAACTACCTTTATCTGGTCTATCCGGTAGTGGGTATCTTCCTGACCGGATTGTTTGTCCGCTACGTGGTGAAGGACGACATCAGTCATGGTGTTACCAAAATCCTATACGCCATCTCGCGGCGGCAGGGACGCATCAAACGGCATAACACTTGGTCGTCCATCATAGCCAGTTCCATTACCATCGGTTTCGGTGGTTCGGTCGGGGCAGAGGCGCCTATTGTGCTGACGGGTTCGGCTATCGGTTCCAATCTGGGAACCATCTTCAAGATGGAGCATCGTACGCTGATGCTATTGGTGGGATGTGGTGCTGCCGGTGCGGTTGCAGGCATTTTCAAGGCGCCGATTGCCGGTCTGGTATTTACGCTGGAGGTACTGATGATAGATTTGACAATGTCCTCCTTGTTGCCGTTGCTGATATCTGCGGTGACGGCTGCAACTGTTTCCTATATCGTGACGGGTACGGATGCCATGTTCAAATTCCATCTGGACCAAGCTTTCGAACTGGAGCGTATTCCGTATGTCATTATGCTGGGTATCTTCTGCGGATTGGTTTCCCTTTATTTTACCCGGGCCATGAACTCTGTGGAAGGCGTGTTCGGAAGGTTGAGAACTCCCTATAAGAAACTGATAATGGGCGGTGCCATGCTGAGTATCCTGATATTCCTTTTCCCACCGTTGTATGGCGAAGGTTACGATACGATAGAATTGTTGCTGAATGGGATGAGCAATGCCGAATGGGACACGGTGATGAATAATTCCTTCTTCTACGGGCACGGCAATCTGTTGCTGATATACCTCATACTGATTATTCTGTTCAAGGTTTTTGCCTCGAGTGCCACGAATGGCGGGGGCGGTTGCGGCGGTATCTTCGCACCTTCGTTGTATCTGGGTTGTATTGCCGGTTTTGTCTTTTCACATTTCAGCAATGAAATAGAGATGACGGCTTATCTGCCCGAGAAGAACTTTGCCTTGATGGGAATGGCGGGGGTCATGAGTGGGGTCATGCACGCTCCGCTGACCGGCGTGTTCCTCATAGCCGAGCTTACGGGAGGATACGACCTGTTTCTGCCACTGATGATTGTTTCCGTCAGTTCCTATCTTACCATCATCATGTTCGAGCCTCATAGTATCTATTCCATGCGTTTGGCCAAGAAAGGAGAACTGTTGACGCACCATAAGGACAAGGCCATCCTTACTTTGATGAAGATGGAGAATGTGGTGGAAAAGGATTTTGTGACCGTGCATCCCGAAATGGATTTGGGCGAACTGGTAAAGGCCATTTCTGCCTCGCATCGCAATGTCTTTCCCGTGACGGATAAGGAAGGGGTGCTGATTGGCATTGTCTTGTTGGACGATATCCGGAACATTATGTTCCGCCAGGAGTTATATCATCGCTTCACGGTGGGAAAACTGATGACTTCGGCTCCGGCACGTCTGTATGATACGGACAGTATGGAGCAGGTGATGCGCACCTTTGATGATACGAAGGCGTGGAATCTGCCGGTGGTGGATGCGGAAAACAAATACTTGGGCTTCGTGTCCAAGTCGAAGATATTCAACTCGTACCGTGAAGTATTGGTACATTTTTCAGAAGACTGAGGACTTTTTGGTATTTACTATTTTACTATTTACAAGTTACTATTTGCCGTTCGGGGTGATGGGGCATTGTAAATCGCAAAGAAGATGCTTCGTACATTGTAAATGGTAAATTGTAAATGGGCAAATGAGTTGCCTCGCAAATGGTACATTGTAAATGGTAAATTGTAAATGAAATGGTGGAAAAGAAGAATTTGAGGATTGTATATATGGGTACTCCCGACTTTGCGGTGGAGGCTCTTCGTTGTCTGGTAGAAGGAGGTTACAATGTGGTGGGTGTCATTACGATGCCCGACAAGCCTGCCGGACGGGGACATAAGCTCCAATTCTCTCCGGTGAAACAGTATGCACTGGAACATAATCTTCCGCTTCTTCAGCCGGAGAAGCTGAAGGATGAGGTTTTTGTGGAGGCGTTGCGTGCATGGAAGGCCGATTTGCAGATAGTCGTTGCCTTCCGCATGTTGCCGGAGGTGGTATGGAACATGCCGCGATTGGGCACCTTCAACCTGCATGCTTCCCTGCTTCCGCAGTATCGCGGCGCAGCCCCCATCAACTGGGCGGTGATTAATGGTGATACGGAAACGGGCATCACCACTTTCTTCCTGAAACATGAGATTGACACCGGTGAGGTTATCCAGCAGGTACGGGTACCCATTGCCGATACGGACAACGTGGGTATCGTCCACGACAAACTGATGCTGTTGGGCGGTCGCCTGGTGGTAGAAACCGTAGATGCCATTCTTGCCGGTACAGTGAAAAGTATTCCTCAAGAAGAAATGGCCGTCGTGGGTGAACTGCGTCCGGCACCGAAAATCTTCAAAGATACTTGTCGTATTGACTGGAACCGCCCGGTGAAGCGTATTTACGATTTTATACGCGGTCTTTCTCCCTATCCTGCCGCTTGGACGGAGCTGGTCCAACCCGGTGGAGAATCTGTTGTGGTAAAAATCTTCGAGACGGAGAAAATAGGGGAATCCCATCAACTGGTTCCCGGAACCTTGCAGACAGACGGGAAGACCTATATCCGCGTTGCTGCCGAAGATGGCTTTGTCGGCATCTGCTCCCTCCAGCTTCCGGGCAAGAAGAAACTGAAAACGGATGAACTGTTGCGCGGCTTCCGGTTGACGGAAGGATACGTGATGAAATAACTGATTGTCATTCAATGACTTCCTACTGCAAAACTACTGCACTCGTTTTGCAGCGTCACTGCAAACCGCTTTGCAGTGTTGCTGCAACTAATATGCAGTGTGACTGCAACTGCTTTGCAGTGCTACTGCAACACGTTTGCAGTGACGCTGCAAAAGGTATGCAGTAAGTTTGCAGTGAGAGTTTTGATTTCCAATGTTAGGCTGAATTAAATCTTTTCTCTATATTTGTACATAACAAAGTTCGTAAACTTTAGAACATAACATTATGAAACCAATCATATCCCCTTCTATTCTCTCTGCCGATTTTGGTTATCTGGCACGAGACATTGAAATGATTAACGAAAGTGAGGCTGAGTGGGTACATATCGACATCATGGACGGTGTGTTTGTCCCCAATATTTCTTTCGGATTCCCGGTACTGAAGTATGTGGCAAAACTGTCGCAGAAACCTTTGGATGTGCATCTGATGATTGTACAGCCGGAGAAGTTTATTCCGGAGGTGAAGGCTCTGGGGGCACATGTCATGAATGTGCATTACGAGGCTTGTCCGCATCTGCACCGTGTGGTGCAGCAAATCCGCGAAGCAGGGATGCAGCCGGCGGTAACAATTAATCCGGCAACTCCCGTATCCTTGTTGAAGGATATTATTAATGATGTATACATGGTGCTGATAATGAGCGTAAATCCTGGCTTCGGCGGACAAAAGTTCATAGAGCATTCTCTTGATAAAGTGCGCGAGTTGCGTGAATTGATTACGGTTACCGGTTCGCAGGCCTTGATAGAAGTGGACGGTGGCGTAAACTTGGAAACCGGTTCGCGTCTGGTAGAAGCTGGAGCAGATGTACTGGTGGCAGGCAATGCCGTTTTCTCGGCTCCCGATCCGAAGGAGGCCATCCGTGCATTAAGGAATCTGTAATCCGTCTTCTGGATTGATAATCGACAGCTGGCAACGGCATCCTTTCCTTCGACTGTTGATGCCGTTGGTAGTTGGTATTTTGTGTGGAGATGCGTTTCCACACGTGCTTTCTGCATGGGAGTATGTGGCAGGTTTTCTGCTTTTTCTTTTTATTATAGGTAGATACAAGCATACCGGATGGGTGTATGGAGCGGCGGTATACCTTTTCTTGGGTGGTACGGGGTGCTGCTTGATGAGTTGGCAGCAGGGAAAGAGGGTATTTCCCTTTTCGGGCAAACCTGCTGTTTATAGGGTTTGTATCCGTGAGCATCCAGAAGAGAGGGAGCGCAGCATATTGTGCAGGGTTGCCCTGCTGGGAGAGGTAGAGAAGGATACAGTTACGGGTTGCCCCCGGAATCATCTTTTTCTGGCTTATTTTCCGAAAGATTCTGCTACGGCCACTTTGCGCCGTGGTGATGAGTTGCTGGTATCTACCCGGCTTGTTCCTCCGGCAAACAATGGTAATCCCGACGAGTTTGACTATGCCCGCTACCTGAGGCGGAAAGGCTATAGCGGCACGGCTTACGTGGCTGACGGACATTGGCGGAAGACGGGGCATGATGCCTCTCGCACTGTCAGCCAGGTGGCACTGGATTATAGGGCGAAAGTGGTTGGCTTATACCGGAGTTTGGGCTTTGAAGCTGATGAATTGGCCGTGCTTTCTGCGTTGACGGTGGGGGATAAAGAGGAACTGAGCGATGATATTGTGGAGACCTATTCCGTTTCGGGAGCCAGCCATGTACTGGCACTTTCGGGGTTGCACATAGGTTTTCTGTATGCTTTGCTCTTGTTTGTGCTTCGTCCTTTGTGGAGGCGATGGCGGCGGTTAAAACCTTTGTTGCTTTTGCTTCTGGTCCTTTTCTTGGTGAGTTTTGCTTTTTTCACGGGATTGTCTTCCTCGGTGGTGCGGTCGGTCGTCATGTTCTCTTTGTTGGCGTTTGCCGGTTTGCAGCTGGAAAAGCCGCTGACTCTGAATACGCTGGCGGCAACTGCTTTCCTGATGCTGCTGTGCAAGCCGGTCTGGTTGTTTGATGTCGGTTTTCAGTTGTCATTCTCGGCGGTTGCAGCTATTGTACTTGTACAGCCTAAGTTATATGCCCTTTGGAAGGTTGACAATCGTTTCCTGCGATATTTGTGGGGACTTATGACAGTGTCTGTGGCTGCTCAGCTGGGCACGGCCCCTTTGGTCATTTTCTATTTCTCCCGTTTTTCCACTCATTTTCTGTTGACTAATCTTTGGGTAATTCCCATGGTGTCACTCGTTCTGTATTCTGCTGTCTTTCTGTTGATGCTTACGCCGCTGCCTTTTGTACAACATCTGTTTGCAAGGGTAGTAGAGGCATTGGTACATGTCCAGAATGAAGTGCTCCGCTGGATAGAGCATCTTCCCGGCGCTGCTGTTGATGATATTTGGCTGGATATATGGGGTGTTTTGCTCGTCTATCTGTTCTTGGGGATGGCATATTATGGCTTTCTACGCCTTACGGTACGTAGAGTCTGCTTTGCGTTGCTGGCATTGTTGGCAGTGATTTCCTGGCATTCCCTTTCCATCATGTCCAATGCTCCCCGGCAGGGGATTGCTTTTTATAGCGTGAGAGGTTGTCCCGTTGTCCATTGTATGGCAGACAACCGTCATTCTTGGTTGGCATGTGCCGATAGCTTGCCGGATATGCCGCGTCTGTGCCGTGCCCTTTCTCCGCATTGGAACCGCCTGCGTCTGGAGACTCCCCGATTGGTTGCCGGAGATTATACCACTTCCGGCTTATCCATGCGTAACCAGATTGTCTCTTACGCCGGTAAGCGCATCTGTCTTCTTTCCGACAACCGTTGGAGAAACAAGAACTCTTCCCATCCCCTTTCAGTTGATTATTTGTATGTCTCCAAGGGGTATCAAGGTGGGATAGAGGAACTTACTTCGCTCTTTTCCATGGGCATGGTGGTGCTTGACGCTTCTCTTTCAGACTATTATCAGAATAAGATTGCCAATGATTGCGTTCGCTTAGGTATTCCCTATCTTCTTCTTTCTCAAAAAGGTTCTTACCGCATATTGTTATAAATCACAAACTTTTCGTACTTTTGCCCCTTCAATTTGTTATAAACGCCAAATAGTAAATAGTCAATCGTCAAATAGTAAATAAAAATATGTTGACCAAAGTAATAGAACAATCCAAGATAGACCATTTCACCAAATGGTTTGACCGTGCAGACAAGATAGTAATCGTTTCACATGTGGGTCCCGACGGGGACGCCATCGGCTCTTCTCTGGGCTTGTGGCACTTCTTCAGCTCGCAGGGAAAGACGGCGAATGTTATTGTGCCGAACGCCTTTCCCGACTTCTTGAAATGGATGCCCGGGAGCAAGGACGTCCTTCTGTACGACCGCTACAAGGAGTTTGCCGACAAGCTGATTGCCGAGGCAGATGTCATTTGTTGTCTGGACTTTAATGCTATCCATCGTATAGATGCCATGGGTGACGCTGTTCTTGCATCCCCGGCAAGAAAAATACTGATAGACCATCATCTCCATCCGGAGGATTTCTGCAAGATTATCATTTCCCATCCGGAGATATCTTCCACTTCGGAACTGGTTTTCCGCCTGATTTGCCGTATGGGCTATTTCAGTGACATTTCAAGGGAAGGAGCGGAGTGCATCTATACGGGTATGATGACGGATACCGGCGGGTTCACCTATAATTCCAATAACCGGGAAATCTATTTCATCATCAGCGAACTGTTGTCGAAAGGTATTGACAAGGACGAGATTTACCGCAAGGTGTTCAATACTTATTCAGAAAGCCGTTTGCGCCTAATGGGATATGTCTTGTCACAAATGAAGGTCTATCCGGACTATCATGCAGCCTTAATTTCTCTGACTAAAGCCGAACAAAGCCAGTTCGACTATGTGCGTGGAGATAGTGAGGGGTTTGTGAACATTCCTTTAAGCATCAAAGGGGTGATTTTCTCTTGCTTCCTGCGTGAAGATACGGAGAAGCCGATGATAAAGATTTCTTTACGTTCGGTCGGTACATTCCCCTGCAATCAGCTGGCTGCCGAGTTCTTTGGCGGCGGCGGTCATTTGAATGCTTCCGGCGGTGAATTTTATGGAACGATGGATGAGGCCCGCAAGGTCTTTGAGCAGGCTTTGGAGAAATACAAACCGCTGCTGAATGCCAAAGGATAAAAAAAGTTCAGTTGTAAAGGTTAAAAGTTACGAACTTTCTATCTGCAGCTTTCAACTTTCAAGGAAATCAGATATTTTTGTACGAAATTACTAAATAACAGAAATGAAGAAACTTACTTTATTCTTTTTTGCCTTACTTGCAGTTTGTTTAGCCTTCCAGGCATGCGATAATTCTAAAACTTATGCCGAAATGCTTGAGGAAGAAAAAGATGCCATCAAAGCGTTTATCAAAGACAGTAGTATTGTCGTTATTTCTCAAAGTGAATTCTATGCGCAAGATTCGACAACGGATGTAAGCAGGAATGAGTATGTGCAGCTGGCAAGCGGGGTGTATATGCAGATTGTGGATAAAGGTTCGACGAATCCTGCGGATACAATAAAACCGAATGATTTGGTTTTGGTGCGTTATGAAGAGCTGAACTTGCAGTCTGGATATTTAATGTCTAATCTGGATATACCGATACCAGATTATTTGGATGAATTCAAATATACAGTTACCTCGTCATCTATTGCCGGAATTTTCATAAAGGGTTCTATGCGTCTTGCCTATGGTACGTCTGTGCCTGCTGGCTGGCTGGTGGCTTTGAAGTACGTTCGTGATAGGGCGCATGTGAAATTAATCGTTCCTTCTAAAATGGGGCAACAACAAGCTATGGAGAGGGTTTATCCTTGTTACTATGATATTCATAAATTCCAAATTTGGAACTAACCTATAAATTTTAAATCATTAACCTATGACTCTAATCAAATCTATTTCTGGAATCCGCGGAACTATTGGCGGTGGTGCTGGCGAGGGATTGAATCCGCTCGACATTGTGAAGTTCACTTCAGCTTATGCTACCCTGATTCGTAAGACGTGTACTGTAAAAAGTAACAAAATCGTGGTAGGGCGTGATGCCCGCATCTCTGGCGAGATGGTCAAGAACGTAGTAGTCGGTACCTTGATGGGTATGGGCTGGGATGTAGTGGACATTGATTTGGCTTCTACTCCGACTACCGAGCTGGCTGTAACCATGGAAGGTGCCAGTGGAGGTATTATCCTGACTGCCTCACACAATCCCAAGCAGTGGAATGCGTTGAAACTGTTGAATGAAAAGGGCGAATTTCTGAACGCTGCCGAAGGTCAGGAAGTACTCCGCATTGCAGCTGCCGAAGAATTCGATTATGCCGAAGTGGACCAACTTGGCTCGTACCGTCAGGATTTAAGCTACAACCAGAAACATATCGACAGCGTATTGGCGCTTGACCTTGTAGACGTGGAAGCTATCCGAAAGGCAAACTTCCGTGTAGCCATCGATTGTGTAAACTCTGTAGGTGGTATTATTCTGCCGCAACTACTTGAACAACTTGGTGTTCAGCACGTAGAGAAGCTCTATTGCGAACCGACCGGTAACTTCCAGCATAATCCCGAGCCTCTGGAAAAGAACTTGGGTGACATCATGAACCTGATGAAAGGAGGGAAGGCAGATGTTGCATTTGTTGTAGACCCTGATGTAGACCGCCTGGCAATGATTTGCGAAGACGGCAAGATGTACGGTGAAGAATATACACTGGTTACTGTTGCCGACTACGTATTGAAACATACTCCGGGCAATACGGTATCCAATTTGAGTTCGACCCGTGCCTTGCGCGATGTAACTCGCAAGTATGGGCAAGGATATTACGCTTCCGCCGTAGGTGAAGTGAATGTAACTACCAAAATGAAGGAGGTAGGTGCCGTTATCGGTGGCGAAGGAAACGGTGGGGTAATTTATCCGGCCAGTCACTATGGACGTGATGCCTTGGTAGGTATTGCCTTGTTCTTGAGCCATCTGGCACACGAAGGCAAGAAGGTGAGCGAACTCCGTGCATCCTATCCTGCATACTTCATGGCAAAGAATCGTGTAGACTTGACTCCTGAAACAGATGTAGATGCTATTCTTGCCAAGGTGAAGGAGCTGTATAAGAATGAAGAAATCAATGATATAGACGGTGTGAAGATTGACTTCCCCGACAAATGGGTTCATCTGCGTAAGAGCAATACGGAACCGATTATCCGTGTCTATAGTGAGGCTGCCACACCGGAGGCTGCCGAGGAAATCGGCCAGCAGATTATGAAGGTGATTGAAGACCTGGCTAAATAAGGCCGAACGAAATGTTATAATGAATGTCCCACTTTCCCGTGAAAGAGAAGTGGGACTTTTTTTAAACCTTCCCATGCACTCCTCCATCAAACTACTACTATGAATGGCATTTTAGATTCTATAGGCTCAGCAATAACCACTGTCAGTGACTTTGTCTGCGGGTATCCCTTATTTATCCTTCTGATAGGGGGAGGACTTTTCTTGTTCTTTTATTCCGGAGCTGTGTCCCTCCGCCGCATCGGATATTCGATAAAGGCCTTGCGCTATAAATCGGAAGTGGCGGGCGAAGGACAAATCAGTTCTTTCCAGGCCTTGATGAGCGCCATAGCGTCAACAGTGGGTATGGGGAATATTGCGGGGGTGGCTATCGCTATTACAGTAGGAGGGCCCGGAGCCATTTTCTGGATGTGGGTAAGTGCCGTTGTGGGTATGTCCACCAAATTCTTTGAAGGGGCTCTTGCCATTATGTACAAAGGACACGATTCTGCCGGAGAACCGCAAGGGGGGACGATGTATATCATTCTTCATGGGTTGGGCGAACGCTGGAAACCGTTTGCTTATTTCTTTGCGGTGGTGGGGTTGATAGGTACGTTGTGTGTAATGCAAGCCAATCAGTTGGTCGAGTCTGTCACTACGGTATTTACTACTCCGGCAGGAATAGAGAATACACTCGGCCTGCGTTTTGTGATGGGTATTGTCATCAGCCTGGTGGTAGGGGCGGTCATTATCGGTGGCATCCGGCGTATTTCGGTTATCTCGGCTAAAATAGTGCCGGTGATGGTTACTTGCTATATGCTGCTTGTCTTCGTTATTCTTTGTTTGAATTTTGATAAGTTGCCGGGAGTGTTGGCTTCCATTTTCCAGTCTGCCTTCAGCCTGGAAGCCGGTATCGGTGGAATTTTGGGAACTGCACTGACTGGTGCCCGCCGTGCTGCCTACGTCAATGAAGCAGGCGTAGGTACGGCCTCTATGATGCATGGCGCCTCCCGTAATGACAATCCCATTCGTGAGGGGCTGGTAGCCATGATTGGACCGGCCATCGACTCGGGGCTTGTTTGTACATTGACGGCCTTCCCTATTCTTATAGCTGGAAACTATGCGTCGGAAGGAGGCATAAAAGGCCTTTATATTGCTTTGAATTCTTTTGAGCAGCTCCTTCCCGGCTATGGGCATTATCTGTTGATGGTGATGGTCTTTTTCTTTGCCTTTTCTACCATGTTCTCTTATTCGTATTATGGACTGAAGTGCACCAACTTCTTGTTTGGTGCGGAGAATGCCAAGTATTATAACTACTTCTATTTGGTGATGATTGTTGTGGCTGCCATGATTCCGTTGGGAGCAGTGGTTGCCATCATGGATTTGGCTTTTGCCTTGATGGCATTGCCTACGATGACGTCACTGCTGTTACTTGCTCCACGGGTCAGGAGAAAGATGAAGGAATATTTTGCGAACTGATAGAAAGCAGCTTCCACTACAAGTTGATGACCTTTCCTATCTCTCCTTCAAAATTCGGGGTGAATACACCTTTGCCGATATTTGCCTTGATTTCATCGGGGCTCCAAAAACGTCCTCCGTCCAGCTCGTCACTGGGATGTATTTCACCGTCGTAGACAGTTTTGTGTACGAAGACCAGTTCCTTTTCGCGGGCAGACTCGAAGACGTAATGCATGACGGTTTCGGGAATAAAGTCGGTAATGCCGAGCTCTTCGCGTACTTCGCGTTTTAGCGCCATCTCTACACTTTCACCTAAATCGACGTGTCCGCCTACGGAGGTGTCCCACTTCCCCGGTTGTATGTCTTTCCATTCGGGACGTTTCTGTAGATACAACTCACCTTTGGAATTGAATACATGAAGATGGATTACCGGATGAAGCAGTTTGCTACCGTTATGGCATTCGCCACGGGTGGCGGCACCTGTGATGTTGCCTTGTTCGTCGACAAGGGGGAACATCTCTTGATTGTTATCGTGGTTCATTGTGCTTAGGGTATTAATAATGATGAATCTCCATAGCTCAGGAAGCGGAAATCATGTGCCAGTGCATAGTTGTAAATCTTCGGCCAATCACCGTGTACGAAAGCTGATACGAGCAGCAGCAAGGTACTTTGCGGTTGGTGGAAATTAGTCACCATAGCCTTCACGATTTTGTATTCATATCCCGGAGCGATAATGATTTGAGTGCTGGTATGCAGAGCCTCCATGCTATGTCTGTCCAGATAGGCAACAATGGCTTGCAGGGCTTCTACTGCAGAGGTGGCGGTGGCCTTGGCAGACATTTCATAAGGTTGCCATTGGTGGACGTGCAAGTCTTCCTCTGTGGCTTCTGGATTATTCAGTAAAGTGACTCCGATGTGATAAAGGCTTTCCAATGTGCGCACTGAAGTTGTTCCTACGGCCACTGCCTTGCCGCCGTGTACTATGAGTTTTTCCAATGTGTTGCGCGAGACAGAGATGTATTCCGTATGCATTTCGTGCCCTTCTATTTCTTCACTTTTCACCGGTTTGAAGGTTCCGGCTCCCACATGGAGTGTCAGCTCTTCCAATTCTACTCCTTTATTGCGCAATGCGTCCAATACGCGTGGGGTGAAATGCAGTCCCGCTGTAGGGGCAGCCACCGAACCTTTGATTTTGGAATAGACAGTCTGGTAAGTCTCCTTGTCACTTTCCTGGGTTTCCCGGTTCAAGTAGGGAGGGATGGGCAATTCACCGAAGACCTCGAGAATGTCGGCAAAAGTCACTTCCGGATTATTCCAGCGGAAGTTTACCCAATGGCTGGTTCCGTGGCATTCGCCCCGTTCGGCGGTCAGGGTGAGTGGTTTGCCTTTCACGGTCATCTCACGTCTCAGCATGCCTTCTTTCCATTTTTTCAGGTTGCCGACCATGCAGAGCCAAGCGGTATGCTCGGTTTGCTGGAAGTTGAGGGCATAGTCGTTCGGCTGTATAGGTTCTAGGCAGAATACTTCAATCAGTGCTCCCGTTTCTTTCCGGAAATGCAGGCGTGCTTGGATGACTTTGGTATTGTTGAATATCATCAGGCTTCCCGATGGCAGATACTCCGGCAGTGAAGTGAATCTGTCTTCTGAAACTTCTCCGTGGCGATACAATAACAGTTTGGACTGGTCACGTACGGACAATGGGAACTTTGCAATGCGTTCGTCCGGCAACGGGTAGTTGAATTCGCTGATTCTGATATGTCTGGGGTCTTCTTTCATGATGGCTTTCTCTTTATTATATCGGCTGCAAAGGTACGGATATTTGGGAAGATTTGAAGAATAAGGGAAATAATTCCTAACTTTGCAGGAAGAAAGTAGGAAAAGACAAACTAAAAGATAAGTTACTATGAAGATAGGAGATAAAGTTCGTTTCCTCAGCGAAGTTGGGGGTGGTGTTGTGACAGGATTTCAAGGGAAAAACATCGTGTTGGTGGAAGATGCCGACGGTTTTGACATACCGATGCCCATAAACGAATGTGTGGTGATAGAGACCGATGATTATAATATCCCCACTCCGGCAGCCAAAGCGGCTGCCAAGAAGAAGCGGGAAGAAGAGCAACAATTGCGTACGACCGCTACTGCGGCAAGGCCGTCTGCTATGGAGTCTCAGGTTTCAGAGCCTCAAACGGTCCGTTTGGAGAAACCGCAGATATCTGTTTATCGTCAGCCCGAGATGAAAGGCGGAGATATCCTGAATGTTTTTCTGGCTTTTGTTCCGGAGGATATCAAGGCTGTCAGCACTACACCTTTCGAGGCATATTTGGTGAACGACAGTAATTATTATATGTATTATACCTATTCGAGTGCTGAAGGAAAGTCCTGGACAGTCCGTTCGCATGGTTTGATAGAGCCGAATACGAAACTTCTGCTGGAGGAGTTCGAAAAGTCCGAGTTGAACGACCGTGAACGTGTGATGGTACAGCTGGTGGCATTCAAAGATAACCGTGCGTTCACAATGAAACCGGCTGTCAGTGTGGAAGTCCGCATAGATATGGTAAAGTTCTATAAACTGCATACATTCCAGCAGACGGTTTTCTTTGAAACACCGGCCTTGGTGTATGATATTGTCCGGAATGACCAGCCTGCCAAGCAGGTGTATGTTTCGGCAGAGGAACTGAAGGAGGCTTTGATACAGAAAAAAACGGCAGATACTCCATCCAAACTGCAGACGGTCATCAAACGTGGGGGCAAGAATGGGATTGTCGAGATTGACCTGCATATCGGCGAGTTGCTGGATGACACCTGCGGCATGAGCAACAGTGAAATATTGAATTACCAGCTGGACAAGTTTCGTGAAGTGATGGAACAATACAAGAAAAAGCGCGAACAACGCATCGTCTTTATTCATGGCAAGGGGGATGGTGTACTTCGTAAAGCGTTATTGGATGAGTTGAAACGTAAATATTCCAATTGCCGCCACCAGGATGCTTCGTTCCAGGAGTATGGATTTGGGGCGACGATGGTGACGATTAAATAAAATCAAGTATTTGAATAGTGAATAGGGCAGTTCAAACGTTGGAATGCCCTATTCATTATTTTTGATGGCTTATATAGCTAAATATTGTACTATGATGTGATTTTTTTGTTTCATTTTAATAAAGCGGTAACGTATGCTCTTTTATGGCTGAGAAATACGCCTTATACTTGATGGTATTTCGCAAAAATATTTTAAGTTTGTAGATGTATTGAATAAATAATCTAATTACGGGAAACATGGGAGAGAGGATGGATAAGCGAATTCGATTTTACATTTATTGGATATTAGGGCTTGTGTTTCTAGGGGCTTGTGCGCCCGGAGATAAAGAGGACGTATACACAGAGATGAGAGCTTTTGAGGATTTTTCCCGTATAAATGGAGATTCTGTGGCCATTGTGCCCCGCAAGGTAAGGTTGAAGGCTCTTCAAAAGATGGAAGAGGCAAAGGATAGCTTGGTCAAATATAATTATCTGGCAATGACACTGAAAACATATTTGATTACTTCACAACTTGATTCGGCGCAAATTGTAATCCAACAGATACATGCCTTTATAGAAAGGCAGCATAGTTCCTCTCAAATGGCAGATTTGGAATCCGAATGTTTCAATATGAAGGGAAATATCTTTGCACGCGTTGGGAATATGGATTCTGCCGAAATTTGCTTCCGGAAGGCTTATGAATTACGGATGAGAGGGACTAGGATTGAAGTGGTGCCGGATATTTTGATGAATCTTGCTGATGCGAATAACCGTTTAGGAAAATTGGACATAGGGGCAGCTTGGTATAGGAGAGCTTTGTTGATGTGCGACTCTTTGCATATGGCTTCTACCAAGAAACCTCCCATTTATTATGGTTTGGCACAAGTATATGTTACCATGCGTGATTTTGAACAGTGTGATTACTATTACAATCTTGCAGGGGAAAGCTATGACAATATGCTGCCTTATGAAAAATATATTTATTTGAATAATAGAGGGACTTCTTACTATTATAGGGAGGATTACCAGACAGCGATAAAATATTTCCAAAAGGTTATTGATTTAGTCGAAGGATATGATGATATGAGTTTTGAACTTAATCTGGGGAGGTTGAATTTAGGAGACTGTTATCTTCAACTGAATATGGTTGATTTGGCTGTTAAATATATAAATGAATGCCAACTTTTTTTTGAGGAAATGGGGGTAAGTACTGCACTATATTATATCGATACGCAGAAAATAGAATTGGCTCTGCTTCAGAAAGACTTTCAAGAGGCACGTCGTTTATTGTCCGAGAGTGTAGTCCCTCCGGGCATCGACCCTGATATGGTACATATCCGTAATAAATACCTTCAGCAGTTTTACGAGGAAACCGGCAACTACAAGAGGGCTTATCACTATCTGCAGAGGAACAACCTGCTTGATGATTCTATCAGGAATGAGCGTGTCCGGATGCGTACGGCAGACTTGACTTTGCGTTATCAGCAGGATTCTACCTTGATGGCACATCGGGTTTTGCTTCAGGAGCAGAAAAACGAGGTGCTGGTGCTGAGGCAGACACAGTTTGTCGTGTTTGCTGTAGCTGTTGTATCTATATTGACGGCGGTTTTCCTTTATCTGTACAGCAAAAAGAAACGTGCTTTGTTGCTTGCACGGAATCATCGCACAGTCTCTACACTTCGTCTGGAGAATATCCGTAACCGCTTGTCCCCTCATTTCATCTTCAATGTGCTGAACAGGGAGATGGCGGAGCGGAATGTAGAAGAAAAGCAAGAGCTTTCGTCGCTGGTAAAACTGATGCGTTGCAATCTGGAATTGGCGGAACAACTGTGTGTAACCTTGGCAGAGGAGCTGGATTTTGTGAAAACATATATTAATCTGGAACGCCGTTCTTTAGGTCCGGATTTTCATTCGGAACTGAAGATAGAAAAGGATGTGCAGCCGGAGCAAATAAGGATTCCGTCTATGATGATTCAAATTCCGGTTGAAAATGCAGTGAAGCATGCGTTGCGCGAGAAGGAAGGTGAACGTAATCTTTGGGTTTCGGTCTGCCGCCGGGGAAACGGTATCTGTATAAAGATAACGGATAATGGTGGCGGTTATCGTCCGGACAGTCGGAACCGGGGCACGGGGACGGGAATGAAAGTCATTATGCAGACCATTCAGATTCTCAACAATAAGAATAAGGAGGCCATTGATGTTTCAGTGCACAATGTCTCTCTACAGAGTGGTGAGATGGGATGTGAGGTGACTTTCTGGTTGCCAGACAACTACGATTACAGGATTTAAAAGAACCGTTTAATCTCGTTTTTTGCAAGGATAGGCATATTTACAGACAAATAGTCCGTAAATGACCTTCTATTGCTTTGTATGGGAGTAGGATTATGTATATATTCGCGAGAAGAAAAACATAAAAGGAACATGGATAAATATAAGGTTGCAATAGTTGACGACGATGAGGTGGCTCTTGAGAATCTGAGTTTTGAATTGGGAAAGGATGCACGCTTCTTTTTGAAAGGAACTGCCCGTAATGGTAAACAAGGGAAAAAACTCATTGCCAAGGTACAGCCGGATTTGTTGTTCTTGGATGTGGAACTGCCGGACATGACTGGAATGGAATTACTGCAGGAAATACGTGACAGTGTTTCGTGGAATATGCGGATTGTTTTCTATACGGCTTATGATAAGTACATGATTCAGGCTATCCGGGAGGCTGCGTTCGACTATCTGCTGAAACCTTTTGAAGAGCAGGAGTTGCGGGATATTCTTGCGCGTTTTGTAGAGCAGGCAGAGGCCGGGCAGAGAATGTCATATCCCATTGGTGCACCGTTGCATACCGGACAGACATTTATCGTATTTACGCCAACTAATGATATGCGTGCGTTGCGTCCGGCTGAAATCGGCTTTTTTCGCTATTGTTCCGAGCGTAAACAATGGGAGGTGATACTAAACAACCAGCCGCCGTTGGTGTTGCGTCGCGGAATGACTGCTGAGCAGATTACTCAATATTCATCCAGTTTCGTGCAGATACATCAATCGTATATTATCAATATTGATTATCTGATGATTATAAAGGATAGCAAATGCATGCTTTATCCACCATTTGACAAAGTGACGGAACTGCTGGTTTCCAGAAAGTATAAGAAAGAGCTGCAAGACAGATTCTGCTTGTAAAGTGATAAGAATTATTTGGTTAGGGAGTTGACGCCGCAGGTTTTGGTGGCGTTGACGTAAAGAAAAGGCATTGAACCTCTAAAGTCCAATGCCTTTTTATTTATCAAATACTATTTTCGTATTTATCAGAAGCGAAGTTTATTTCACTTCGATACCTTTGTTCTGCAGTGTGACGTTCAATACTCTGGCATAATCAGCATACTGCTTTTCATTCAGAGTCTTTTTCATCAACTTCAGATTACCATAAACTGCATTACGGAGTAACTTCTCCTGATTCTTCTTGGAATTTGTAGCGCGTTCCATCTGTTCTGTAAAATATTCGCAGATGTTTGCCACTTCTTCATGCTGGTTGGAATCCAGATTCAAATACTTGCTCAACTTTGTTATGTTGATATTACCTTCCCATTTTGCAGTTGTAGGTTGGTTTCCTGCTGCAAATGTTGTAGCAGTCAGGCAGACTGCTGCCACTAATGTTAATCCTAAACGTTTCATAATACCTACTTTTTAATTGTTATTCCTAAAAACTAATCTCAATCTAATACCTATTGAAAACTCTCTAAGCGCTTAGCTTTTTCTTTTTACCTATGCAAATATAGGTATATGTTTTATAACACAAAAATGAATACGTAAAAAAGTGTAGTTTATACCTTCATTTCTTGACTTAAATCAATTTTATAGTGTGAAAATGCTTTGTTTAGATGCTTTTTGTAATACGAATGTAATGTGGACTAACTGAATTTATATTTGTAGTAATGGATAAAAGGATTTTTATTAGTCAAAATGTTATTGCCAAATAGTTTCGGGTAATTCTATGATTACTCTGCTTTCAGAGCAGACTCCCACAAAGCCTAATCCGCCTATGACGTTGCAAGGCAGACTGATAGGTTCCATTAAAGCATCGTCGTAATCCCCATCATCCAGGCAGTTTAAGGCTTTTAGATAGCGGTATTCGGCTTCAGTGATGCTAAGCAACCGTACGGTGATGGTTTGTTTGCGGGATATATGGTCGTAGTAGTGTCCCTCTATCGGATAATAATCTTGGTAGAGAGGGGTGTATACTTTCAATGTGGCATAAGAGTTACGGAAAGTGTTATCATTGAATATGTTGTATTTGTTATTTATGGTGGGAAACAATTCATTTTCTTCATCATCATAGTTGCCAGGGTGGCCGTCAGTCAGTATAACATCTTCCCGGTTGATGATTTCGTTCTGTCGGGGAGCAAGGATGGTAGTGTCTCTGGGTATGGAGGCCCAATGCCAAGAGCCGTCCTCGTCTTCCACTTTGATGAGGCTGCCGTTTTCATCTTCCAGGTATTCTTTCCATTTGCAATAGTAACTACGGTCATTCCAAATGTCCAGCCGGTAGTAGTTCTTCTCGTTGGGGCGGTCTTGCAATGTAATTTTGTATTGGCGGTAAAGGGTTTGTCCGCTGTACTCGCGCAGGTAGGCCAAGCAAGTGTCCACGTGCAGGCTCTCTATCGGTTGTGGCACGGTGACCTCGGCACTGGCATGGTATTTCCCGTTTTCGGCAGTGGCTTCCAGACGTATGTTGTCGCCGGGATGCAGTGTGCTGGTCAGACGATATTTCTTGAAACGTATACTTTTCAGTAATGATTCATAAATGTCCTTATCAAGTTCTCCTTCCAGATGCCCATAAATTTCTTCCGGGGAAACCGCTTTCGGAGTTTCTGCTATTTTGCCATTGATGTAGAGGAAAAGAGTTGCTTCGTTCAAATGTTCAATACTATAGCCCTCGCCTAAATGGAGATAGACATCATTCTCAGCTTGTCCGGTTTCGAGCAAGGCGTTCATGATGATTTGCGGATCTTGTTGTCCGGGATTGTAAGGAATCTCGTTTTCGCAGGCTGTTAGGAAGCCTACAATAGTTATGTATATAATAAGGTGTAATTTCATTTTTGTTTTCATATGCCGGATTTGTTTTTAAAATCTATAAGTATAGGTAACAGAAGGAATACAAGGCAGTATTGTTATTTTCTTGATGACAGTTTGAGCTTTCTTCTGCCCGGTATTTCCATGATAAATACTTTCGTAGAAATCATCGTAGTATACGTTGTATCCATTTTTGTATTTGCTGTAAACGATGTTCGGATTCATGGCATTGTATGCATTGTAGATACTGATATTCCAGGTACGCATACCATGTTTGGTCTTCTTGTTGAAGTTGACGCCGAGATTCAAACGATGGCTGGCGGGAAGGCGGTAATTGTTACGCCGGGAGATGTAACCGGTTTCCTCAATAGAGCCATCGGGCCGGATGATGATTGTTGCCTTTTCGGGGATAGTGATACATCCACCGGTATTGAATATCCAGGAAGCTCCTGCATCAATGCGGTCACTGAACTTATGGCTGAGATTGAGGCTGATGCTGTGGCGGCGGTCATATTTGTAGGGGAACCATCGGCCTTGGTTGATGGTACCGTTCTTAAAACGGTGATCGGTCTTGGATAGGGTATATGCCAGCCAGCCGGTAGTCTTGCCCAATGTTTTCTGTACCATCAGTTCCAGACCGAAGGAGCGGCCTTCGCCCATTTCCACTTTTTCTTCCCAGTTGGTAGAGGTGCCGAAGAAGGATACACCGTCTTGATATTCAAGTATGTGTTTCATCTGTTTATAATATCCCTCGACGGAGAACTCCCAACCCGGCAGTCCGGAATAGTAGCCTCCTATGGAGAACTGGTTGGCATACATCGGACTGATGTCTTTGGTAATGGGTACCCAGAGGTCGGTAGGCATAGACAGCGGAGTAGAGGACAGCAGATGCACATACTGTGCCATGCACGTATAGGATGCTTTGGCAGAATATCCTTGTCCGAGGTCATAGCGGGCGGAAAGGCGGGGCTGCAGCGAATAGTAGCTTTTCCCTTGTGTGTGGAACAGCGATGTGCGTACACCTGCATTCAGACTGAGCCTGGCGTTTACATTGAAATTGTCTTCGGCGTAAAGGGAGATTTCTTGTCCGCGTATGGCATGGCTGTTGCTGGTATTGTAAACCGTATCTTCCTGGAGGGCGCCATTATCTATATCTTGTATTTTCGAGGTAGCTATTCCCGGACGGAACGTATGGTGGATGTACTCTGCACCGAACTTGATGTGGTGCTGCGGCATGGGGGTGTAGTCAAAGTCCATACGCGCACTCCAGTCACGGATACCGGAGTTGAACTTGGAGGAGTAATAGTATCTGTCTTGTACTTTATTGGCGACAGTATAGGTATCTTCCATGTTTCCGTCCAGCCCCATCTCATATTTGTTGTATGAGACGGTGGTGTTGCAAAACAGCTTGCTGTTGAATACATAGTTCCAGCGGCCGTAGGCGATGGTGTTTCCCCAATTCAGATGGCTGTTGTCCTTGGAATAATTCTTAATGCTGTTGTCGTAATTGTCACCGTGGTAGTAACTGTCATAATGATAGTGGTCTTTCCCCTTGTAGAAACTGAGGAAGATGCGGCTACGGTCGCTGAACTTATGGTTGACCTTTGCATTGACGTCGTAAAAATAGTAGTTGTATTTGTCGGAATAGGTGTCGTCTTTGTCTACAATGAGATTTTTGAAGAATAGGGTGGGGATGGCTCGTGCGCTGAAACTGAAGGAGGTCCGTTCTTTCCAGATAGGGCCTTCGATATGCAGTTTGTCCGTCAGCAGGCCTATGCTGAATGCGCCGTGGTATTTATGCATGTCCCCGTCGTTGGTCCGTACATCTACTATAGACGAAAGACGCCCGCCGTAGCGGGCAGGAAAAGAACTTTTGAAGAGTGTGGTGTTCTTTACCGCTTCGGGCGTAAAGATGGAGAATACTCCCAGCAGGTGGTCTGCGTTGTAAACAGGAATTCCGTCCAGCATAACCAGGTTTTGGTCGGGACCTCCCCCTCGCACATACATGCCTGCAAAACCTTCCATACCGGCTTGCACACCCGGCATCAGCTGAATGGTCTTCAGCAGGTCGGCTTCTCCCAATATGGACGGGGTATGCCTGATTTGTGTCATCGGTATCTCATGCGCTCCCATGGCTGTGCTTTCTATGCCGGCCTCCCGCTTGTCCGAGAGCACCACGACCTCTGCCAGCTGGTTATTGCTGTCCAGCCTGACGTTGAGTAAGGTGTCTTTCGTCAGTTCGAACCGGCTATGCCGGCTTTCGTAGCCCAGGTAGGAGAAAACCAGTTCCGTTTCCCCTTCCGGCAGGGTGAGGGAATAGAAACCGAAAGGATTGGTGGCAGTACCTGTGGAACGACGACTCTCAAGGATATTGGCACCAATCAGCGTCTCGGAAGACGCTCCGTCGGTCACGTATCCGCTGATGGTGAACTTACGGCTAACGGGTTTCTGCGGCACGGGCCGCTTATGGAGTAGAATGTGCTTTCCGGATATTTCGAACGTGATGGGTTCGTTTTCAAAGGCACGTTGCAATATCTCACTGATGTTCTTTTGTTTCATCTCCAGTGTGATGCGGTGCGTGAGCTTTACTTCTTCCCCATAGATGAAGGAGAATCCGGTTACATTTTCCAGTTGCTTCACGAAACTCTCTAAAGTTGCGTTACGGATATTCAGGTTTATACGTGTTTCCTTGTTTTGTGCCTGTGCATGGAGTGAGGCGCTTAAAAGAACCACACACATCAGAAGTACGGTTCTGATGCGGTGGTGCGAACAGATAGTAGAGCTGGTCATTGTCAGTTAAGTTTAGTAGTAAGGATAATAGTGTTGTTTTCTTTTTTATAGGTAAAGTTGCCGGCGTCCTTCAGTAGGTCGAGGATTTCTGTAAGACTCTCCCCTTCGCGGAAGGTAGCTGTCATATGATAGTTCTTCAGGCTGTCTCCTTCGATACGTATATCGGTACGGAACGTTTCGGAAAGTTGACGGACGATTTCCTGCAAGGGTTGCTGATCGAATGTCAGTACGCTATGAATTACTTGGGTTTCCTCGGTAGTATGTATGGCTTCTGTGGGAATGGCTTCCCGTGGTGGTGCTACGTATAAGAACTGATAGGCTGCCCAGCTCGTTACACAGAGCAGGACTACGGCTGCGGCACTGGCTGTACGCATCCAGAACCGCTTCATGCTGCGGCGCTTTAGCAAACGGCTTTCCAGCAGCCTCCAGCTGTTCTCTGCCGTAAAGCGTCCTCGTGGGGAACGGGTAGAAGCAACCAGTTTGTTCAGTACCTTGTCGAAATTCTCGTTATTCACTTTCATTTTTGGCAATTTATTAAGAGCCTATGACTCCTTTTCTGCATGTAAAGACAGCTCCTTTTCAGGAATTCCCTATGCCTATATCCTGAAATAATGTTAATCTAAAGCTCTTTGTCCGTGAAAGTCCGTCCTGCCTACGTATGACTTCCTTGTTTCTCTGTTTCAATCAATAGGGAAGGTGTGCTCGAGATGTGCATCTCATGTTGTGCGAGATGTGTATCTCATGCAGCTCGAGATGTACATCTCATACATGCATACGCGGCTTCTTGCAAGGAAGATGAAGCAGAGTTCACTCCGTCAGCAATGCTTCCTTGAGTCTTGTGAGTGCTTTTTGCAGTTGCGCGTCTACTGTCTTTGTGCTGATGTTCAGCTCCTCCGCCACTTGTGCATAGCTTTGTTTCTCTTCGCGCAGGCGGATGAATACTTTACGGCAACGCTCCGGCAGGCGGTCGAGCGCCTTGACATATCGGGCAAACAGTTCTTCGCTGATAAGAGTGTCTTCGGGGGAATCGGCCTGGCCGGAAACTTCGGGAAGCTGTTCGGACGAGAGTGTAGGGTGCCGGTTCTCTTTTTCCAGGTAATTGAGGGAGGCATTTTTGGTAAGGATAAAGCAGTAATCCTCTATGTTGTTCACTTCCGGCAACAGGGCGCGTTGTTCCCAAAGCTTCATGAAGACGTCGAGCACAATTTCTTGCGCCCATTCTTCGTGCTTCACGAAATAGCAGGCAATACGGAACAAGCGGTCGTAGCACAGATTGTAGAAACTGTGGAAAGCCCGTTCCGAGTCTTCTTCCTTCATTTGGCGCAAGTAGCGTCTGACTTCTTGTTCGGTCATGCAGTCTCCCGGTTTTGCTGTTAATCAATGAACATCAGGTCGCTTATTATGCCGTCCGAAACAAAGATACCTTCCCGGGTCAGGCGCAGGCGGTCTGCCTGCATCTCCAGTTTGTGGCTTTGGAGGTAGGGGGCTGCCATTTTCGTGCAATATTGGCACAACTCTGTGCCGAAGGCTTCTTCCGTATATGTCAGGGAGATTCCCCACATGGTACGCAGGGAAGTCATGATGTATTCATTGTAACGGGTCACTTTATCCAGAATTTCTGTTTCGGAGGAACGGTGCCCCTCTTCAATGGACTTTATGTATCCTTCCAGAGAAGCTGTGTTCCATTCCCTTGTCTCCGCATTGAAGGAGTGGGCGGAAGGGCCGCAGCCCAAATACGGAATGCCTTTCCAGTAAGCAGTGTTGTGGCGTGAGTACATGCCGGGCTTGCAGAAGTTGGATATTTCGTAATGCTCATACCCCGCGGCTCCCAGGGTGTCCATGAGCACCGAGAAGAAGCGCAGGCTACTCTCTTCGTCCACTTCGCTGATACGATGGCTCTGCAGCATTTCGTAGATGCGGGTGCCTTTTTCGTAAGTCAGATGATAAGCGGAGATATGCTCCACATCAAGGCCGACGGCTTGTTGCAGGTCGCGTTCCCACCGTTGGTCTGTTTCATCCGGTAGTCCATAGATGAGGTCGATGCTGATATTCCGGAAGCCGGCTTGGCGGAGGCGGTGTATGGCTGCGATGGCTTGCGCGGCATTGTGCCGGCGGTTCAACAGTTTCAGGGTGGGGGCGTCGAATGTCTGTATCCCCATGCTTATGCGGTTGAAGGGGAGGGTGCGCAGCATGGACACATATTCTTCCGTCAGGTCGTCGGGATTGGCCTCGAGGGTAATTTCTTCGGCATGTTCTGTTCCATACACCTCTTTGATAGTCCGGAATATCTGCTCGAAATCTTCGTGAGCGAGCTGTGAGGGAGTTCCTCCACCAAAGTAGATGGTCTCTATCGGTTCTTCCTTCAGATAACCCTTGCGGGTTTTCAGTTCAGTGCACAAGGCACGGATGTACTGCTGCTTCAATTCGCTGCGAGTGGTGGAATAGAAATCGCAATAGATACAGCGCGTCTTGCAAAAAGGTATATGAATATAGATGCCTGCCATGGTATGCTTATGGATATTTGTTGCAAAAATAGTCTTTTGGCAGGAGAATATATCGGTTTTCGGGACATTTAATGTAATATGGAAGTAGTCAGTGTCTTGGTGTGTATTCTCAGTTTTGTCTGTAATCCGGAAAAATAGAACATTTTTTGAGTCGTATGGAAATTCATTATTCCGAATAAACTCCTTTTCTTTGTTATCAGAAAAAGGAATAGGTGTCTATTAAAATAATGAGTAATATGTTTGAAGGACTTGACTTTTGGTTTGAACAGATTATAGCTTATTGCATTGCCCTCGTACTGGTGCAGTTCATGAAGAAACAAATATAGCGGCAAATACTTTATTCACTCCCGTCGTAGCACGGTTTAATCTTAGGCTTTTTCTTGTGATTTCTGAGTTTTGGGGGTACTAATGACCGATATTTACCCCTTTTTGAAACAATAGTGCCCCCGAAATTACCGGGAATGGGGTAATTTTGCAGTATTGAAAAACAAACTTAAATAATATCATGAGAAAAAGTAACTACTTATGGCTGCTGCTGGTGGCAGTTTTATTGCTGCCCGCTCAGGAAATGGCTGCCAAGAAGAAAAAAGAGAAGGAAGTGACAGACCGCGAACTTTGGGCCGGGGTGTTGTATCAAATGGCTGCTCCGGTACTGAGCAATATGAGTGAAGGGAAGCTCCAGGAAAATATGCAGGTGGAGCTTAGCCCCACTTGGGATGGACGCGACAAACGGGTGACCTATATGGAATGTTTCGGACGTCTGATGGCGGGGTTGGCACCCTGGCTCTCTTTGCCGGACGATGACACTGCCGAAGGCAAGCAGCGCAGGCAGCTCCGCGAGTGGGCATTGAAAAGTTATGCGCAGGCGGTAGACCCGGAAAGTCAGGATTACCTACTTTGGCGGAAAGAGGGACAGCCGCTGGTCGATGCCGCTTATGTTGCTGAAAGCTTCCTGCGAGGATACGATGCTTTGTGGGTGCCTCTGGATAGTTTGACTAAACGGCGTTACATTGAAGAGTTCACCCAGTTGCGCCGTGTGGACCCTCCTTATACCAACTGGCTGCTGTTCTCGTCTACGGTAGAATGTTTCCTGCGCAAGGCTGGTGCCAAGAGTGATGCTTACCGTATTGTCTCCGCTCTGCGCAAGGTGGAAGAGTGGTATGTAGGTGACGGCTTCTATAGCGACGGACCGGGATTTGCCTTTGACTATTACAACAGCTTCGTACTCCATCCCATGTATGTGGAGTGTCTGGAAGTCTTTACGAACAGTGGAAAAAATAAGATATGGAATGCGCCGGATTGCAATTTCCAGCGTGCCCAGAAGCGCATGCAGCGTTTCGGCATGATTCTGGAACGTTTCATCTCTCCCGAGGGGGCCTTCCCCGTATTCGGGCGTTCCATTACCTACCGCACCGGTACCCTCCAACCATTGGCTTTGTTGGCATGGCGTGGATGGTTGCCCAAGGAATTGTCGAACGGACAGGTACGTGCTGCCATGACAGCTGTCATCAACCGTATGTTCGGTGACAACCGGAACTTCAACGAGAAAGGTTTTCTGACATTGGGATTCAATGGTTCCCAGCCTCATATCTCCGACTGGTATACTAACAACGGCAGCCTTTACATGGCTTCCCTGGCATTCTTGCCCCTGGGCTTGCCCGCCGACCATCCGTTCTGGACAGATGCTCCGCAGGCATGGACCTCGAAAAAGGCGTGGGGTGGTGAAGAATTCCCCAAAGACCATGCCTATTATGAGTAAGACTGATTCATTTTTTATAGTATTTATATTAATTGTTTGGGGGATTGGTGGATTTCCGGTGGCACTCTGTGCACAGGGTGCTGCCGGTGTCCTTCCCGAAACGCATCTGGTGGAAGTGGGGAAAGGATACAGCCAGACTTCCGTCAACACTGCCGTATTCCGTAATAATTCGCTGGTGACGCAAGGTGACGAGCAATACATCAGTTACTATGATGCGGAAGGGTTCCTGACTCTTGGAAAACGGAACCTCCATGCCGGACAGTGGACACTGCACCGCACACAGTATAAAGGGAATGTGAAGGATGCCCATAACGTCATCAGCATGATGCTGGATGGTGACGGGTATATTCATGTAGCCTTCGACCATCACGGACAGCCCTTGAACTACTGTCGCAGCATTGCACCCCATTCACTGGAATTGGGTGAGAAGGAGCCCATGACGGGCGTGGATGAAGGCAATGTAACCTATCCGGAGTTTTATCTGCTGTCCGGAGGCGACCTGCTGTTTGCATACCGTTCCGGTTCTTCCGGCCGGGGCAACCTGGTGATGAACCGCTATTCCTTGAAGGAGAAGAAATGGAGCCGTGTGCAGGATGTACTGATTGATGGCGAGAACAAGCGCAATGCTTACTGGCAGCTATATGTAGATGAGCTTGGAACCATCCATCTGTCGTGGGTCTGGCGCGAGACTTGGCATGTGGAAACCAACCATGACCTATGCTACGCCCGTTCCTTTGACAATGGCGTAACATGGTATAAGGCAAATGGCAAGAAATATGATTTGTCCATCCGTCTGGGTAATGCAGAGTATGCCTGCCGCATTCCTCAGAATTCGGAACTGATAAACCAGACCAGCATGAGTGCCGATGCAGGCGGCAATCCGTACATTGCTTCCTATTGGCGCGACCCGGACAGCGACGTCCCGCAATACCGGATTGTCTGGCATGACGGGCAGATGTGGCACAGCCGCCAGGTCTCCGGGCGTACCACTCCGTTTTCCCTGAAAGGTGGAGGCACGAAGATGATTCCGATGGCCCGTCCGCGCATCGTAGTAGATGGCGGGGAGATATTTTATGTATTTAGGGATGAAGAACGGGGGAGCAAAGTCTCTTTGGCGCACGCTACGGATGTGGCAAACAGTAAGTGGAGCATCAGCGATTTGACCGACTTCACTGTCGGTGCCTGGGAACCGTCTCATGACACGGAATTGTGGAAGAGCAGGAAGCGGCTGCATCTGTTTGTGCAGCATGCCAAGCAAGGAGACGGAGAGCGGGTTGTGGAGTTTGCACCGCAACCGGTATATGTATTGGAAGTGATAAGATAAAAGAACAGTATTAGTATATGAAAACGACATGCTTATTTTTATTGGGTTTGGCTTTTTGCTGGGGACTGTTCTCATGCACCGCTCAGCAGCCGAAACCGGAAGAAGTGATTGAGATTATCAATCGGGTGAACAACTATTGGCAGGAGACCCATCCGCAACATGGGCGCTCTTTCTGGGACAATGCCGCCTATCATACGGGAAACATGGAGGTGTTCTTCCTGACCGGTAATCCGGAATGCTATGCCTATTCCGAGGCGTGGGCAGAACATAATGAATGGAAAGGCGCGAAGAGTGACAACAAGGAAGAGTGGAAGTACAGCTATGGGGAGAGTGATGATTATGTGCTTTTCGGTGATTATCAGATTTGTTTCCAGACTTATGCGGATTTGTATACCGTGAAGCCGGATTCCGGGAAGATAGCCCGTGCGCGCGAAGTGATGGAATACCAGATGAGTACGGACAAGAACGATTATTGGTGGTGGGCGGACGGACTTTACATGGTAATGCCCGTTATGACAAAGATGTACAAGCTGACCGGCAATCCGTTATATCTGGAGAAACTGCATGAATACTGGACCTATGCCAACAGTATCATGTACGATTCGGAGGAAGGCCTATACTATCGCGACGGCAAATATATTTATCCAAAACACAAAAGTGTGAATGGTAAGAAAGACTTCTGGGCACGTGGCGACGGTTGGGTGCTGGCTGCTTTGGCAAAGGTACTGAAAGACCTGCCCGAAACAGACCAATACCGCCAGGAGTACATAGACCGCTTCCAGACGATGGCCAAATCCGTGGCTGCCTGCCAGCAGCCGGAAGGCTACTGGACACGCAGTATGCTCGACCCTGAGCATGCTCCCGGTCCTGAAACCAGCGGTACGGCTTTCTTTACCTATGGTCTATTATGGGGGATGAACAACGGCTTGCTGGACAAGGCTGCTTATCAACCCGTAGTGATGAAGGCGTGGAATTATCTGACTACTGTAGCCTTGCAGCCCGATGGCCGCATAGGGTATGTACAGCCGATTGGCGAGAAAGCCATTCCCGGACAAGTGGTTGATGCCAACTCTACTGCCAACTTTGGGGTAGGGGCATTTCTGCTGGCAGCTTGTGAGATGGTGCGTTTTTTGAATGCCGACTGATTGGAGAGATTAAATAAGTGTATATGTTACACAACATATACACTTTCTTTGTATTATAATGTATATAGTGTTAATTTTACACCCGTTAAAAGGTTTAATATAAAAAGATTATGATTGTACGGATGAAAAACACTTTCCGGATGCTTTTGGCAGCAATGTTATTGTCGTTGTTTGCACTTCCGGGATATTCCTGGCAAAAATCCTTTCCCGAAAAAGATTATGTAGCTTATTTGTTCACTTATTTCACTGGGAATAGTGGCGATGAAGAGGCTGTGCGCTATGCTGTAAGCATGGACGGTTATACCTACTGGGCATTGAATGATAATGAACCGGTAATCGACTCGAAAGTCATCAGCTCCACCGGGGGAGTCCGCGACCCGCATATCCTTCGTTGCGAGGATGGCAAGACTTTCTATATGGTAGTGACAGATATGGTTTCAGCCAATGGATGGAGTTCCAACCGTGCCATGGTTTTGCTGAAATCTACCGACTTGGTCAACTGGTCCCACTCCGTTATCAATATACAGAAACGTTATTCAGGTCAGGAGGATTTGAAGCGTGTATGGGCTCCGCAGACTATCTACGACCCGGAGGCGGGAAAGTACATGGTGTATTGGTCCATGCTGCATGGCGATGGAGCCGATGTCGTATATTATGCTTATGCCAATGCGGAGTTTACGGATTTGGAGGGAGAGCCCAAGCCATTGTTTCTGCCGGAGAACGGGAAATCGTGCATCGATGGAGACATTGTCTATAAGGATGGTGTTTTCCACCTTTTCTATAAGACGGAAGGGCATGGAAACGGCATAAAGGTGGCCACCACCCGTTCCCTGACCTCCGGGGCATGGACGGAAGAGCCCGATTACAAGCAACAGACTAAGGAAGCCGTAGAGGGTGCGGGCACTTTCAAACTGATAGGGCAGGATAAGTATATCCTGATGTACGACGTCTATATGAAAGGAAGCTATCAGTTTACGGAAACCACTGACTTGAAGAATTTTAAGGTGATAGACAGCGAGGTGAAGATGAACTTCCATCCCCGTCATGGGACCATTATCCCCATTACCCGCCATGAGCTGTTGCGCATTACCGATGAATGGGGCAAGCCGACAGAACTGGGCGCATTGCCCAACAATCCCGTATTGCCGGGTTTCCATGCCGACCCGGAAATCCTTTATTCCCATCAGACCCAAAAGTATTACATCTATTCTACTACGGACGGACAGCCGGGTTGGGGAGGCTGGTATTTCACCGTATTCTCCTCCACGGATTTGAAGACCTGGCAGGATGAAGGCGTCATGCTGGACTTGAAGTCGGAGCAAGTGCCCTGGGCAGATGGCAATGCTTGGGCGCCTTGCATTGAAGAGAAAAAAGTGGACGGTAAGTATAAATACTTCTTCTATTACAGTGGAAACCCCAAGAATGGCGGCGGCAAGCAGATTGGAGTGGCTACGAGCGATTCTCCGGCCGGCCCTTTCACCGATTTGGGACGCCCTGTCGTTACTGCTTCACCCGTCGGTGGCGGGCAACAGATTGATGTGGATGTGTTTACAGACCCTGTTTCGGGCAAATCCTATCTTTACTGGGGCAACGGCTACATGGCAGGTGCCGAGCTGAACGACGATATGGTGTCCATCAAGGAAAATACCGTTACGGTGATGACACCGGCGGGAGGCACCTTGCAGGACTATGCTTTCCGCGAAGCAGCCTATGTCTTTTATCGCAACGGGCTCTACTATTTCATGTGGTCGGTAGACGATACCGGTTCGCCCAATTACCATGTGGCATACGGTACATCCAAGTCGCCGCTCGGTCCTATCGAAGTTGCCAAGCAACCCGTTGTGCTGATTCAGAATCCGGAAAAGGAAATTTACGGTCCGGCACACAACGCTGTATTGCAGATTCCCGGTACAGATGAGTGGAGAATCGTTTACCACCGTATTAATAAATGGTACTTGAAAGATGGCCCCGGCGTTCATCGTGAAGTCTGCATAGACCGGATGGAGTTCAATGAAGACGGAACCATCAGGCCGGTGATGCCTACCTTTTGATTTAATGATATAACATAATAATTTAATACCATGAAGAATAGATTGAAATTACTGGTTTGGTTGTTTGCCCTCTCAGGTCCGCTGGCAGCACAGAGTGTATCTGTCAATGGTCCGGATGGAAAATTGCAGCTTACGGTATCCTGCCCGTCAGCCAACGGCGAAGTGTCTTACGCCGTCACCTACAATGGAAAGCAAATGCTGGAATCTTCTCCCTTGGGGATGGAGACAAATGTGGGTGATTTCTATAGAGGATTGCAGTTGAAGGAACATAAAGTCACAGCTTTCGATACGGTTTATGAACAATCCCGAATCAAAGCTTCGCACATCCATTACCGGGCAAACGAATTGCTTTGTTCATTCGTCAACGGTGAGGGGAAGAATGTGCAGATAACTTTCCGCGTCAGCAACAATGACGTGGCTTTCCGTTACACCCTGCCGAGGGAGCAGGGAAAAGGAAGCGTCACGGTGAACAGCGAACGGACCGGCTTCCGCTTCCCGTCGCAGACCACCACTTTCCTTTGTCCGCAGAGCGACGCCATGATAGGGTGGAAGCGTACCAAACCCAGTTACGAAGAAGAATATAAGGCAGATGCCCCGATGAACGAACGTTCGGGTTATGGACATGGATATACATTTCCCTGCTTGTTCAAGGTGGGGGATGACGGCTGGGTACTGCTCAGTGAAACCGGAGTGGACAGCCGTTATTGTGGCTCGCGTTTGAGTGATTGGGATAACGGCGTGTATCGCATTGCTTTCCCCATGCCGGAAGAGAACAACGGCAACGGAACGGTGTCACCTGCCTTTTCCCTGCCGGGCTCCACGCCGTGGCGTACTGTGACGGTGGGGGAAACCTTGAAGCCGATTGTGGAAACCACCGTCCCCTGGGATGTAGTGGAACCACGCTATACCACCACCCATGATTACAAGCCGGGCCGTGGCACATGGAGCTGGATTCTCTGGCAGGACGGCAGCATCAACTACGACGACCAGGTGCGCTATGTTGACTTGGCAGCCGCCATGGGATACGAATATGTATTGATTGACAACTGGTGGGACAACAACATCGGTCGCGACCGCATGGAACAGTTTATCAAGTATGCCCGTAGCAAGGGTGTGGAGGTATTCTTGTGGTATAGCTCCAGTGGTTACTGGAACGATATAGAGCAGAGTCCCGTCAACCGGATGGATAACTCCATTGCCCGCAAGCAAGAGATGCGCTGGTTGCAAAGTCTGGGTGTGAAGGGTATCAAAGTAGACTTCTTCGGCGGTGACAAGCAGGAGACCCTGCGTTTGTACGAGGAGATTCTGAGCGATGCCGACGACCACGGTCTGATGGTTATCTTCCACGGCTGTACCTTGCCTCGCGGCTGGGAACGGATGTATCCCAATTACGTAGGCAGCGAGGCGGTGCTGGCTTCCGAGAATCTGGTATTTAGCCAGCATTTCTGTGATAACGAGGCCTTCAATGCCACGCTGCACCCTTTCATCCGCAATGCTGTGGGATGCATGGAGTTTGGCGGTGTGTTCCTGAACAAGCGTTTGAACCGCAGCAACGATGGCGGAACTATTCGCCGCACCACGGACATCTTTCAGCTGGCAACGGCAGTGCTGTTCCAAAATCCTATCCAGAACTTCGCCTTGGCACCTAATAACTTGACGGATGCTCCGCAAATCTGCCTCGACTTTATGAAACAAGTGCCCACTACTTGGGACGAGACCCGTTTCATTGACGGCTATCCGGGGAGATATATTGTTCTTGCCCGTCGTCATGGCAACACGTGGTACATAGCCGCTGTCAATGCAACGGCGGAACCATTGAAACTGAAGCTTGACCTTCCTGTGCTGGCAGGACAAGAGGTGTCTCTGTATAGTGATGACAAGAAGATGCAGCCTCAATTAAAGCTGCAGAAGATAAAGACTGACGGCTCTCTGCAACTCACGGTTCAGCCGCAGGGAGGGGCGGTAATCGTGGAATAAAGAAGGCATGGAGCAACCCTTGTTTTGTAATGATATATCATAACGGATTACTCCTTTTGCAAATCTTTGATTATCAGAGGTCTATAATTGTCCTGATTCAGTCGTATACTGAATGGCATTCACTATACGACTGAACCCTATTCACTATACGACTGAATGGCATTCAGAATACGGCTGATTGTGACTATCGAACTAAATGTAAATGATTAATACCGACTTAATACCATGAATGGATTCTTGAAATTATTGTCCTTGTGTCTGTTCTTGACACTGACCGTTCCTTTGCAGGCTATAACGAATGGAGTGGCGAATGAACCCGATTCAGTCTATCTCTTTTCCTACTCCCATGCCGACGGCAGTGGCGGTCTGAAACTAGCCTGGAGTCCCAATGGCAACCGATGGTTCAGCGTGGCAGAGGGCAGCTCCTTTGTCAACTCGGACTTCGGCCCCTGGGGGCAAATGAAGCGGATGCTGAAACCGCACTTGATGCAGACCCGTGCCGACGACCGTTGGCACTGTATCTGGGAACTGACGGAAAGCGGAAACTCCCTTGCATACGTCGAGTCTCCCGACTTGCTGCAATGGAAAGCGCAGAAATACTTTGACCGTTCTCGCCTTGCCGAATACCGGCCGGCGGAGGTCTATCCTAACGTGCGGAAGGAGGTTCTGCTGAACGGTACCGTACAGCAGGGTTGGATGCAGCGTGTACCGTATGCCACGGTGCAGCGTGTCATCTCCTTTGCAGAGCATAAGAAGTACCGCCAGGCACTCCATGCCGAACGTACCGAGCAAGACCCCGTACGTTTTGCCGGACTGAAACCGGTGGAGGCGACTATCGAAGTGGAGACGGAATGTGCAAAACCCATCAGCAAGCATCTGATAGGTATTTTCTTCGAAGACATCAACTATGCTGCGGATGGAGGACTGTATGCCGAGCTGGTACAGAACCGCGACTTCGAGTATTCGTCTAAGGACGGTTCACACCAAGGTTGGGACGGCACATATGCCTGGGCGGTGAAAGAGGGGAATACTTCGGCTGCCGTTACCATTGCCGCTGCCGACCCCATTCATCCCAATAACCCTCATTATGCCGTATTGGAGGCGCGTCCCGGAGTGACATTGCAGAACGACGGTTTCGACGGCATCAGCTTGAAGAAAGGGGAGAAGTACGATTTCTCTCTCTTCGCCCGCGTGGCACCGGGCAGCAAGGGAGGCAAGGTGGTTGTTTGCCTGCTCGACCAGACGGGCCGTGAGATTGCCCGCTCTTCCGTCAATGTGTCCTCCAAAGAGTGGAAGAAACAGCAGACGGTGCTGACGGCAAACGCCGATGTGCGTGCCGCCGTGCTCTCGCTTCAGCCGCAGACGGTGGGGACACTGCATCTCGATATGATTTCCCTTTTTCCGCAAAATACATTCAAGGGCCATAAGAACGGCTTGCGTGCCGACCTGGCACAGACGCTTGCCGACTTGCATCCGCGCTTCGTCCGCTTCCCCGGTGGCTGCGTGGCTCATGGCGACGGCATTGATAATATCTATGACTGGAAAGGCTCTATCGGACCGCTCGAAGCGCGTAAGCCGTTGCGCAATCTGTGGGGGTATCATCAGACACGCGGACTGGGCTACTTCGAGTACTTCCGCTTCTGCGAAGATATAGGTGCCGAACCTCTGCCGGTATTGGCAGCGGGCGTGCCGTGCCAGAATTCGGGCACACACTCGCACTATGCCGACAACTGTCCGCAGGGGGCCAACAAGGAACTGATGCGCTACGGCCAGCAGGGTGGCATCCCGATGGAAGAGATGCCTGCCTATATCCAGGATGTGCTCGACCTGATAGAGTATGCCAACGGCGATGCACGCCGCACCGTGTGGGGCAGGAAGCGTGCTGAGGCAGGCCATCCCAAGCCTTTCAATCTGAAGTATATCGGCATCGGCAACGAGGATATGATTACCGAAGTGTTTGAGGAGCGCTTTGCCATGATATACAAGGCTGTCAGGGAGAAGCATCCCGAAATTACGGTTGTCGGCACTGTAGGTCCCTTCTACGAAGGCGCGGACTATGCGGAGGGCTGGCGCCTTGCCACGGAACTGGGCGTGCCCATGGTGGACGAACACTATTACGTGGATCCGGGCTGGATGATTCACAACCAGGACTACTACGACCGTTATGACCGCACCAAGTCCAAGGTCTATCTGGGCGAATATGCCGCCCACCTGCCCGGACGTCCCAACAACATAGAGACAGCGTTGGCAGAAGCTCTCTATCTGACTTCGGTGGAACGTAATGCCGATGTGGTGGAGATGACCTCGTACGCCCCGTTGCTGGCGAAGGAAGGCCATACGCAGTGGAATCCCGACTTGATTTATTTCAATAACACGGAAGTGAAGCCTACCGTGGGCTACTACACACAGCAGATGTACGGACAGAATGCGGGTACGCAGTACATCACCTCGCACATCACACTGAGTAATGGGCAAGAGGCTGTCCGCAAGCGCGTCGGCATTTCGGTGGTAAAGGATGAGGCCACGGGTGACCATATCGTAAAGCTGGTGAACCTGCTTCCGGTAGAGGTTTCCTCTACAGTGAAGCTGAAGGGCATCGACTTGCAGAATCCCTCGGCAGTGAAGACGCTCCTGACGGGTGACCCGAAAGACAAGCAGGCACGTTCCGTGACTTCCACCTTCGACATCGGCGGTACGGAGTTTCCTTATACCTTGCCTGCCTATTCGTTTACGGTGATACGTATCCATGAGAATAAGGGGAAATAAGGATAAATCCGTGTAATTCCGTGCGTGGGAACTTAAAAATTTAAAAGATATGAAACGATTATTGACTTTGGCACTTGTTGCAGCCATGACCGGCAGTGTGTCGGCACAAAAGCAACAGACTTTGCATTCCGGTTATCCCATCGACCCGGTTCCTTTCACTTCAGTGAAGGTGACGGACAGTTTCTGGGGACAACGCTTGAAGGCAAGCCGCGAGGTAACCATCCCGTTGGCTTTCAGTAAGTGTGAGGAAACGGGACGTTATGAAAACTTTGTGAAAGCTACTCATCCCAGTGATGAGTATAAGGTGGGAGGCTTCTCCTTTGACGATACGGATGTCTATAAGACGATTGAAGGTGCAAGTTACTCCTTGCAGACTTACCCGGACAAGAAACTGGAAGAATATATCGACAGCGTATTGGTCATAGTGGCCGCCGCCCAAGAACCGGACGGGTATCTTTACACCGCACGTGCCATGAATCCCAAGCATCCGCACGATTGGTCGGGGCCGGAACGCTGGTCGGAGGTGGAGAATTTGAGCCACGAGTTCTATAATCTGGGTCACATGGTGGAAGGGGCTGTGGCTTATTATCAAGCTACAGGCAAGCGGAACTTCCTGGATATAGCTATCCGTTATGCCGACTGCGTATGCAAGAATATCGGTGAAGGCCCCGGACAGAAGCGTGTGATTCCCGGACATCAGATTGCCGAAATGGCATTGGTACGCCTCTATACCGTGACAGGAGATAAGAAATATCTCGACCAGGCCAAGTTCTTCCTCGACGCGCGCGGCACTACGGCACGCAAGGACATCTATTTGCAGTCGCACAAGCCTGTACTGGAGCAGGAAGAGGCAGTGGGACATGCCGTACGTGCCGGTTACATGTATTCCGGTATGGCTGATGTGGCTGCCATTACGGGTGACAGCTCCTACATCAAGGCTATCGACAAGATATGGGAGAATATCGTCGGCAAGAAGATATATATTACCGGCGGTATCGGTGCGCGTCATGCGGGCGAAGCTTTCGGTGATAACTATGAATTGCCGAATCTGACTGCCTACAATGAGACCTGTGCCGCCATCGGCAATGTTTACATGAATTACCGCCTCTTTCTGCTGCATGGCGATTCCAAGTATTTCGACGTGCTGGAACGTACGCTTTACAACGGATTAATCTCCGGCGTTTCATTGGACGGAGGCAAGTTCTTCTATCCCAATCCGTTGTCTTGCGATGGTAAGTATCACTTTAATGCCGACCATACGATTACACGTCAGCCGTGGTTTGGTTGTGCCTGCTGTCCCAGCAACATCAGCCGGTTCATTCCTTCTTTGCCGGGATATGTGTATGCCGTGAAAGACAATCAGGTGTACGTCAACCTTTTCTTGTCCAACCGTGCCGAGCTGAAGTTGAATGAAAAGAAAGTGGTGCTGGAGCAGGAAACCGGATACCCCTGGAACGGAGACATTCGTGTGAAGGTGGCTCAGGGCAACCTGCCGTTTACGATGAATATCCGTATTCCGGGTTGGGTGCGCGGCAGTGTACTTCCGAGTGACCTTTATTCGTATGCCGACGACCTGAAGTTGGGCTATCGTGTATTGGTGAATGGCGAGGAGGTGACCGGTGAACTTCGTAAAGGCTATCTCCGGATAGACCGGAAGTGGAAGAAAGGGGATGTGGTAGAGGTGCATTTCGACATGCAACCCCGTGTGGTGAAAGCCAATGAAAAAGTGGTTGCCGACCGTGGACGGGTGGCCGTTGAGCGTGGTCCTATCGTTTATTGTGCCGAGTGGGCCGATAATGATTTTAATATACAGAATATCATCCTGAACCGTCATCCGAAATTCCAGGTGACGGAGAAGCCCGAACTGCTGTATGGCATCAACGAAATTACCACAGAAGTGCAGGCTCTTGGTTTTGATGCTGCCGGAAAGTTGGCAACCAGAGATGTGACGCTGACCCTGATACCTTATTATGCATGGGCACACCGGGGTGAGGGCAAGATGGATGTATGGTTGCCGGTAAATAGGATTGATGTAGAATAGGTAAGTATGTCGTCATAATTTAGCTTATGCTATCGTTATAAACAGATTAAAACCATGAAAAGACTTTTATTTCTATTGACATTGTTCGTTGTTCTTGGCATGCAGGCGCAACAGCATGTGATGACTGTTGATGTATCAAAACCGACGGCTCGGATAAATCCTGCCATGTATGGAATCTTCTTCGAAGACATTAATTTCGGTGCGGACGGTGGTTTGTATGCCGAACTGGTAAAGAACCGCTCTTTTGAGTTCCCGCAGCCGCTGGTGGGGTGGATACCTTTCGGCGAGGTGACGGTACAGGACGAGCGGCCCTGCTTCGACCGCAATCCGCATTATGTGCGCATTACCAATGACGGCTGTCTTTTGCGTGCCGGACTGGATAATGAAGGTTATCGTGGCATCGGCCTGAAAAAAGGAGAAGATTACCGTTTCTCCGCCTATGTCCGTACGCCGGATACCAAACCAATGAAGCTTTCCGTCGAACTGGTGAATTCCAACGGAGAGAATCTCCTGAAGAAGGAACTGGAAGTGAAAGGCAGTGAATGGCAGAAGCTGACGGCTGTGCTGAAAGCTCCTTTTACCGATGTTCGCTCGCGTCTGCGTGTTGTGTTGCAGACGGAGGGTACGGTAGATATGGACCACATCTCTCTCTTCCCGGTGAACACTTGGAAGAAGCGTGAGAATGGATTGCGTGCCGACTTGGTACAAGCCCTCTATGACCTCAATCCCGGAGTATTCCGTTTTCCCGGCGGTTGTATCATCGAAGGCAACAGCCTTGCCACCCGTTATCAATGGAAGAATTCCGTGGGTCCGGTAGAGAACCGTCCTTTGAACGAAAATCGCTGGAACTATACATTCAAGCATAAAGCTTTCCCGGATTATTTCCAGAGTTACGGACTTGGCTTTTACGAATATTTCCTGCTGAGTGAAGACCTCGGTGCAGAGCCTCTGCCGGTACTGAGCTGCGGGCTGTCCTGCCAATACGAAAGCAACGAAGTGGTTCCCCTTGGAGAACTCGGCCCGTACGTGCAGGATGCCCTCGACCTCATCGAGTTTGCCAACGGTGCTGCAACCTCCAAGTGGGGAAAGGTGCGTGCCGATATGGGACATCCCGAACCGTTCGGTCTGAAAATGATTGCCATCGGCAATGAACAGTGGGGGGAAGTCTATCCCGAGCGTCTGGAAGTGTTCACGAAAGCCATCCGTGCGGAATATCCCGATATGCAGATTGTAGGTTCTTCCGGTCCGAGTGCAGATGGGGACAAGTTCGATTACCTCTGGCCCGAAATGAAACGCATCGGGGTGGATTTGGTGGACGAGCATTATTATATGGCTCCCGACTGGTTCTTTGCCAATGCTGCCCGCTATGATGACTATGACCGTAAAGGACCGAAAGTCTTTGCCGGTGAATATGCATCGCATGACCACCCCACCGGGAAAGCCAATAATTTCTTGGCGGCACTGTCCGAAGCAGCTTTTATGACGGGACTGGAACGTAATGCTGATGTGGTGCGCCTGGCTACCTATGCTCCGTTGTTTGCCCATGTGGATGCCTGGCAGTGGAATCCCGATTTGATTTGGTTCGACAATCTCCGTATGATGCGGACTCCCAACTATTACGTACAGCAGATGTACGGTATGAATGCCGGAACAGATGTGCTGAACCTGCAAATGGACGGAAAACCCGTGACGGGGCAGGACAGCCTTTATGCATCGGCAGTGCTGGATGCTCCTACGGGAGAAGTAATTCTGAAGCTTGTCAATGCGGGCAGCAGATCGGAGAAGGTACAGATAGAGTTCAGCGGATTGAAGAAGCGGCAGCTTGTCTCGGGTTCCTGCACCTATTTGCAAAGTGATGACTGGAAAGCCAAGAATACACTGGAGCAGGAGGCTATTGTTCCACGTATTCGTCCGGTGGAGGTGGCTTCCCGTTCTCTGAGCCTGGAGCTTCAGCCCCGTTCGTTCGGAGTCTATCGTTTGCGGATAAGTACTCAATCAAAATAAATTCCCATTTAGTCACCTAATTTAATTATGTGAACTAGTTATGAACACTTATTTAAAGAATTAAATTCAGCCTTTTTTGAACGATTATTCTTCCTTTTAATTATAGGATAGGCGTATCTTTGTGACGGCATACCGGTTCTGCTTGTATGCCGTTGCTAATTTTTATAAACTATTTACCATGAAGAAACATTTCATTACCGGACTGCTTGCGACTTTTGCCATTGCCGCAAGCGCACAGTCCTTCACTGAATGGCAAAACCCTGAAGTGAATGCCGTGAACCGTGCTCCGATGCACACCAACTATTTTGCCTATGAGTCGGCAGATGCTGCGGCTCGTGGAGCAAAAGAACATTCTTCCAATTACATGACTCTGAACGGTATCTGGAAATTCTTCTGGGTGAAGAATGCCGATGCCCGTCCCACGGATTTCTGGAAAGTGGGGTTCAACGACAAGGGATGGAGCGATATGGCCGTTCCCGGTATGTGGGAACTGAACGGTTTCGGCGACCCTATCTACGTGAATACCGGATATGCCTGGCGCAATCAGTTCAAGAACAATCCACCGCAGGTGCCAACGGAGAATAACAATGTAGGTTCCTACCGTCGTGAGATTGTAATACCTGCCGACTGGAAGAGTAAGGACATCATGGCTCATTTCGGTTCCGTGACTTCCAATATGTATTTGTGGGTAAACGGCAAGTACGTAGGTTATAGTGAGGACAGCAAACTGGAGGCTGAATTCAACCTGACACCCTACTTGAAGCCGGGACAAAAGAATCTGATAGCCTTTCAGGTATTCCGCTGGTGTGACGGGACGTATCTGGAAGACCAGGACTTCTTCCGTTATAGCGGTGTAGGGCGCGATTGCTACTTGTATGCCCGTGACAAAAAGCGCATTCAGGACATCCGTGTCACTCCCGATTTGGATACTGCTTATAAGAACGGTTCCCTGAAAGTACAGCTTGATGTGAAGGGTGGCGGCAATATCAGTCTTGAACTGCTGGACGCTGCCGGAAAACAGGTGGCTACAGCTGTCGCCAAAGGTAACGCTACTGCCTTGATAAATGTGGAGAATCCTCATAAGTGGACGGCAGAAACGCCCTACTTGTATACCCTGCGTGCCACTTTGCAAGGCAGCAGTGAAGTGATTCCCGTAAAGGTGGGCTTCCGAAAGATAGAGCTGAAAGGAAGTCAGATACTTGTCAACGGCCAGCCCGTTCTCTTCAAGGGAGCCAACCGCCACGAGATGGATCCGGACGGTGGTTACGTCATTTCTCGCGAACGCATGATTCAGGATATTCAGGTGATGAAGCAGTTCAACCTGAATGCCGTGCGCACCTGCCACTATCCCGACAATAATCTCTGGTACGACCTCTGCGACCAATATGGTATTTACGTAGTGGCCGAAGCCAATATCGAATCCCACGGAATGGGTTATGGGGAAGAGACACTTGCCAAACGTGAGGACTATAGGAAAGCACATATGGAGCGTAACCAGCGCAATGTGCAGCGTAGCTTCAATCATCCCAGCATCATTTTCTGGTCTTTGGGCAACGAAGCCGGCTATGGCGCTAATTTCGAAGCTGCCTACGATTGGATAAAGGCTGAAGACCCGAGCCGTGCCGTACAATATGAACAAGCCGGTAAAACAGGCAAGACAGACATCTATTGCCCGATGTATTATGGCTATGACGGATGTAAGAAATACAGTGAGGATGATTCTATGACAAAGCCCCTGATTCAGTGCGAATATGCTCATGCGATGGGAAACTCGCAAGGAGGTTTTAAAGAATATTGGGATTTGGTGCGTAAATATTCCAAATTCCAAGGTGGCTTTATTTGGGATTTTGTTGATCAGTCTGTACGTTGGACAGGAAAAAACGGTAAGATGATTTATGCCTACGGCGGTGACTTTAACCGTTTTGATGCCAGCGACGGTAACTTCTGCGATAACGGTCTTATCAGCCCCGACCGTGTGCCCAATCCCCACATGTATGAGGTAGGCCGTATCTATCAGGACATCTGGACTACTCCGGCCGACTTGAAGAACGGCGAAATCAATGTGTTCAATGAATACTTCTTCCGTGATCTTTCTGCCTATTATATGGAGTGGGAGGTACTGAAAGGCGGTAAGGTGATACGGACCGGTCGTGTGGATAATCTGAATGTAGCTCCCCAACAGACAGCCAAAATCAAGTTGGACTTGGGCAAGACTTGCCAATGCACCGAGTGGTTGCTGAATGTTTCCTATAAGCTGAAGAACCGTGAAGGATTGCTTTCCGCCGGACATGTAGTGGCAAAAGACCAGTTGACGCTCAATCCTTACCAAGCTCCTTCCATGGAATTGAAGAACTGCGAACAGAGCAATATCGAGATGACGGCTCCCCAAGTACAGGATAACGATTGGAACTACCTCATCGTCTCCGGTGATGCTTTCCGTGTAGAAATCAACAAGCACAACGGTTATCTGACTAAGTACGAAGTGAATGGCCGGGATATGATTAAAGACGGCGAGGCTTTAAAACCAAACTTCTGGCGTGCGCCTGTTGACAACGACTACGGTGCCAATCTGCAACGCAAATATATCGCTTGGAAGAATCCGGAAATCAAACTGACCTCTTTCAAACAGCGCACGGAGAACAATCAGGTGATTGTAGAATCTGCTTACGACATGCCGGGTGTTTCAGCTAAGCTGAACCTTGTTTATGTCATCAACAATGCCGGTGCCGTCAAGGTGACCCAGAAGCTGACTGCCGACAAGAATGCCAAAGTATCGAACATGTTCCGTTTCGGTCTGCAGATGCCTATGCCGCGCAGCTTTGAAACCGTTGAATACTATGGACGCGGTCCGGTTGAAAACTATATTGACCGTAATCATTGCGCCGACTTAGGCATTTATCGCCAAAGTGTGGCTGAGCAGTTCTATCCCTACATCCGTCCGCAGGAAAATGGAACAAAGACCGATATTCGTTGGTGGAAGATGTTGGATCAGTCTGGTAATGGCATCAAGATTGTGGCAGCCGCTCCCTTCTCCGCATCTGCCTTGCACTATACCATCGAGTCTTTAGATGAAGGCTGGAGCAAAGAGCAAGGACACTCGCAAGAGGTGGATGAAGCTGATTTGACTAATCTCTGTATCGACAAGGTGCAAGCCGGTCTGGGTTGCGAAGACAGTTGGGGACGTATAGCCCGTCCGGAATACCTGGTGCCATACGCTGATTATGAGTTTACGTTCATCCTTTTTCCCGTATGCCATAGTATCGGAATAGAATAACATTTCTTCTCAGTGTATTACATACTGAGAAACAGATTTTATAACACTGAAGCGGTCGCCTTTCCGATGGGGGAGGGTGACCGCTTTGTGTTGATGTTTTGCTTGCTTCTGTATATTTCTTTGTTTTATTGTTTCTGATTTCGGCAAATGCAATCCGTCAGATGGTCGTTGATAAACCCCGAAGCTTG